>CAISJE010000083.1 GCA_903885635.1 uncultured bacterium | reverse complement strand
GTTTTATGGTTTTCTGTAAAAAGAAGGCAAAAAAACTTTAGGAACACTGGCTCTTTCACTAAAGAAAAACAGATTGATGGTTTTATGGTTTTCTGTAAAAAGAAGGCAAAAAAACTTTAGGAATATTGGCTCTTTCGCTAAAGCAAAACAGATTGATGGTTTTATGGTTTTCTGGAAAAAGAAGGCAAAAAAACTTTAGGGACACTGGCTTTTTCGCTAAAGAAAAACAGATTGATGGTTTTCTGTAAAAAAAGAAGGCAAAGACTTTAGGAACACTGGCTTTTTCGCTAAAGAAAAACAGATTGATGGTTTTCTGTAAAAAAAGAAGGCAAAAAAACTTTAGAGACACTGGCTCTTTCACTAAAGAAAAACAGAGGGATGTGTTAGGGTTTACCAACCCAACAACAAGACCATTGCGCAAGTATAGAAAATTTGTTTTGACTGCTTTCTCCGAAATCTTTGATTTCGAGAGAAATGTCCCTATGCGGGTGCTTAATTGTGCATTAGCTTATGCCTTGATTGCAACTCGGCATAACGATTAAAGATGGTTATAAAGTAGAATGTCTCTAATTACATTGTGCAATGTTTTTATGCTGAGGTGAGCTTATCATAGAGTTGTAAATCCTCAACTCTTCTGATTGCTTAGTGCTCACCTCTCATTTTTATATGAGAGGTTTTTTTTGTCGATTTTTATATATTCCCTATGGTCTTTGGACATTTAATAAAGCATCTTGGGGGCTGAACGAGTCTTTTATTCCGAAATTCGCGTTAGCTAAGAAAAATTCAAGTTTTTCACCGGATGCAATGTCCAAATTCTCAAAAGGAATACTTATATCAACAACTTTTTGGTAAGCCATTTTTATGCTTTTTGTATCCTGCATTGCCCACAATCCGCTCTGCAAAGATTTAGTAAGCCTTATAGGGCATAATTTATTGTTCATCATTGATATTGTCAATTCGTTATGAAATTTTTCTCGCATTATCGGAGAAATATTTTCTGTTTTGCTGATTAATCTTACTCGTGATTGTAATTGTTTTTTATCGTAATTCCTTAGATAAATGTACATTTGCTGAAGAATTGAAGTTGCTTTTGAGTCATTTTGCAGCGACTCCTCTAAATATAACCTTAAATAAAAATTATTTTCGTCTGCTCCGTAATAAACTTTATCAAATAATTTATTCTCCTGTAAAATCGGCCCATCAGGCATCTTTATACAACCTGCGTTTAGCCATTCTTCATTTTCAGAGTCCTCTTTGCCATTTATTATCGGGGATATTGACCTTTTGGGATATTGTGAGGGAGCCGTAAATGTTGAAATAAGCGGCAAATCAAGATACCCGGGGCTTTTAAGTCCCAAATATTTATAGACATTTTTTAAATGTTCTCTGAATAAATAATCGAAAATATGGTCCTGTCCGGAGTCATTCGGCTCCCCATACCACCAGAACCAATCGCTACCCTGAGCCATCATTAGTTCCTTATGAGCCGGCGTTATATTTTTATTGTTCGGGTCTGATTTAATAAAACTGTCAAAATCTTCTTTAACTTGTTTCAAATAAGTCCATGCCATATTTTTAACAGGTTCGCCTATCCATAATTGGAAATTTTTGTTTATCCAAGAACCCGCATGAATTTTTTTAAGTTCTTTGTGATGCTTTTCTTTGTCTAAATAATCACTTATCAAAACAGTTTCGAGAGTTTCATCTTCTTCAATCATCGAATAAATATTTTTGAGAAATAAGGTACCGTCTTCCATGTAGTTTTCCCAACAATTTTCACCATCCATCGCAATGGTCAAAAGGTGATGTTCATCAGGAGAGGTTTGTAATTTGTTTTGGATGACTTTTATTCTGTCGTACAATTCTGTTGCCGCGACTTTAGGATCATGATTTCCATACTCAAAGTTGATTAAATTAGGAAGTACAGAATCTCTGAAGATTACTTGAATATCAGAATTTTTAGTTTTATATTTGTAAGTTTTCATCAAGAAATACGGGTCTTCTAAATATCCCCTAAAATCCCTTACAAACTCAAATTTTATCGAATTTGTTAAAATTCCCTCATCAGAAATAGTCCATTGGATACCTAAATCTTTAAAAAGTTCAAGCTCCTGCGAGCTTACGCAAAGTTCTGAAGGCCAAATACCGCGTGGACGTTTACCGAACAGTTCTTCTATTCTATCGAGAGCTGATTGCGTTTGTATTTTTGCATCTTCTGCCATATTAAGATTTGTCAGTGAAGTGTCCACATCGGACAGATTTTTTTGGGCTGATTTAACATCAAGTAAAATAGGCAAAATCGGATGGTAATAAGGGCCGGTTGTAATTTCTATTCTTCCCTTTTCTAAAAACTTTTTGTATTTTGGGATTATCATTTTGATAATTTTTCTATGAAGTTCAATTATTGCAACTCTGTCTTTGAGAGTAAAGTTTTTACCTTTGTTCGCAAATTTAATCAACTCAGGAAACCTTGCTTTATGACTTGGGTCAATCCATGCCAGATTAAACCATGCCATGATATCGGCATATTCTTGATTAGAAAAATCATCTATATTAATTTCACCGCTTGCAAAACGTTTTTGGTAAAGCTCATCGTAATACTCATGATGCAAAATCATAGTTGAGTAATTTGCATCAAAGAAATTATTTAAAATGAATTCTTTATCATCGCGGGTCAATTCGGAACTATCGGTTACAGTAAGTCTTGAATGAATATCATGATAGCCGTTTTCAGCATAATTAACAAAAGCATCCAATAGCACCGGAAGCAAATTAAAATTTAATTTCAGTTTTTTAAAATCATCCATTATCAACAGCATATCAAGGTAATCTTTTACCCCATGCAGGCGAACCCATGGCATAAGATAATCACTATCAGGATTTAACTGATATAATGGCTGATGCATATGCCAATAAAACGCTATAGATAATTTTTTTCCAACACTCATCATTCATTTTATTATAACAAATTTTTTCCCAAAATGCATAGGTTTTTGAGATATGTTATAATAATTTTTATGAAGATACTTTTTATAACTGATTTATACCCGATAAGTGCCGATGAAAGTCATACCCCGAGAACTTTACATAACTTTGTCTTTCAATGGATTAGGCAAGGGCAACAAGTTGATGTTATAAGACCCAATTTTATTTTTAACAGTATTTTAAGAGGTAAAAAAAGTTATTTTGATGGTTTTTACGAATATGAGGGGGTAAAAATTTTCAATCTGAATTATTTTACTCCTTTTTGGTTTGATGTTTTAAAAAAAATCCCCAAAGAATTTGATTTGACGAGTTATGATGTAATCGTTGCGCACATGCCATCCGGAATAATTTTTGCAAATAAATTGGCTAAAATTATTAAAACGCCGCTTGTTTGTGGGGTTCATATATCGGATATTGAAGTTTTGAGTAACCCTATTTATAAACTTTATTTCAAAAAACAACTTGAAGAAGCTTACCGAAACGCAAAAAAAATAGCTTGCCGTTCTTTTGTTTTAGAAAAAAAGTTCAAGAAATTAATGCCTGAATTGGCAGAAAAAACCTTTGTCGCACCGTCAGGGGTTAAGTTTACTAAAGATTTCTCACCTCTCATCTCTCGCCTCTCATCTATAAAAGTTTTAACTTGTGCGAATTTGATTAAGCGAAAAAACATTGATAAATTAATCTTGGCGATGAGGGATTTGGAGGGTTTTGAATTAACGATTATCGGGGATGGGAAGGAATTAAAAAATCTCAAAATGTTGAGTAGGTCGGGCATGCGGATTTCGGCAAGAACGATGCGCAGCAAGCTCGTCCTAACGATGGAAACCACGCTTTCTCGAGTTGCCGATAATCCAAGACTACTTGCCCGACAACATGATGTAGGGCAAGTAGGGTGCGGTTTTAACCGCACCGACATTAAATTCTTAGGTCGTTTGCCTCATGAAAAGGTTTTAGAACAAATGCAAACAGCGGATATTTTTATTCTACCGAGTATTAATGAAACTTTTGGGATGGTTTACTTAGAAGCGATGTCATCAGGTTGTGTTACAGTTTGCACAAAAAATGACGGCATAGACGGGATTATCAAAGACGGTGAAAACGGTTTTGTGTGTGAAGCGACATCTGAAAATATAAAAGAAACTCTTTTGAAGATAAAAAACTTTGAAAATATAGAAAAAATAGTTGAAAACAGTCTTGAAACGGTTAAGGAATATTCTCAGGAAATCTGTGCTAAAAATTATTTGGAGCAAATAGAATTTATGTTACATTAATTGATAATTAATGTAACATAAAATTCTGATTAAAAGTGCAACACCTTTCAAATACAATAGAATTGAAAGGAATAGGCACATGAAAAAGACATATGAGCAATTAAATGATAAAGATAGGCATCAGATGGAATTATTAATTAATCAAGGGATGTCGTTTCG
>CAISJE010000082.1 GCA_903885635.1 uncultured bacterium | reverse complement strand
AGAGGTCGACTTTCTTCGTGAGCGGAAGCCCGCGAACGCTAGAAAGTCGGGTGAGGGTTAATTGCAATCAGAGTAAGCTTTTTCACCCTCCACCAAGGATTTCATACACTCGTGCCTCGTATTGAAATTCTATCCTCGTCGTCGACAAGTCGACACCCTCCCTTCTAAGGCTCGCAAACTCGCCAAGAAGAGGAGCTGCCGCAAGGGAGGAGGAGGTGCTAACGCCTATTGCTAAAGGATTTTGACCTTAATTGATTTCTGCTGAGTAGTTACTATTAATAAAAGGGTAAATTAGTTTTTACACAGCCTGAAGGGGCGAGGAGTGTACGGCTATTAGCTTTGAGGTGTTTATATGTTTTTGCCCTGATTACTCACCACCCGTCGCTTGAATGGCTTTTTATTTATGTTATACTTAGACTTACGGACAAATGGAGAGGAATTTTTATAAGTTATGTTGAAATTTTTACTGAAGTTATTGGGAGACCCCAACGAGAAAAAAGTTAAAAATATAATAGGGGTTATTGAGCATATAAACGCATTGGAACCTGAATTTGAAAAAATGACAGATGTTCAATTGAAAGAAAAAACTGCGGAATTTAAAGCGATTTTGGCAAGTAGGAAAACTTCTGAAGATTTTTTACAAGATAGAATATTAGAAAAAGATGCTTTGGACAAAATTCTTCCTGAAGCCTTTGCAACAGTTCGTGAAGCTGGTAAAAGAGTTTTAAACATGCGTCATTTTGATGTGCAGTTGGTTGGTGGATATTTTTTACATAATGCCCACATCGCCGAAATGAGAACAGGTGAGGGGAAAACCCTTGTTGCAACACTGCCTGCGTATTTAAATGCACTTACGAATAAAGGCGTTCATGTAATTACAGTCAATGACTATTTGGCAAATCGTGATAGTGAATGGATGGGACAGATTTTTAAGTTTTTGGGCTTAACTGTCGGCGTAGTGCTTTCAGGTTCGCGTGGTGACGATGAATTTGCGGACAAAAAAGCAGCTTACGCTTGCGATATAACTTATGGAACAAACAACGAATTCGGGTTTGATTATTTACGTGACAATATGGCCGGAAGTCTTGAAATGCTTGTTCAACGTCCTTACAATTATGCGATAATAGATGAAGTTGACAGTATTTTAATCGATGAAGCCAGAACACCTTTGATTATCAGCGGAAGGCTTGAAAAATCGGCAGAAACTTATCGTATAATGTCAAAAATTGCGCCTCAGCTTAAAAAAGATATTGATTACGAGATAGACGAAAAAAATAAAAATATAATTTTAACCGAAGACGGGATTGATAAAGCGCAAGAACTTCTCAAGGTGGAAGATTTGTTTGATATTTCCAATCAGTACGCACATCATTTGCTGCAAGCCCTTAAAGCAAAAGAATTATTTACACGTGATACGGATTATGTTGTAAAAAATAACGAAGTAGTTATTGTAGATGAATTTACGGGTCGTTTAATGGATGGTAGACGCTGGTCTGATGGCTTGCATCAAGCGGTCGAGGCAAAAGAAAACGTCAAAATTCAGGATGAAACACAAACTCTTGCAAGCATAACTTTCCAAAATTTATTCAGACTTTACCCTAAATTATCTGGGATGACCGGTACGGCGATGACTGAAGAAGCCGAGTTTGGAAAAATTTATAACCTTGAGGTTACTTCTATTCCTACAAATAAGGATGACGTAAGAATAAATTACCATGATATTATATATAAGACTGAAAAACAGAAATACTTGTCGGTTGTTGATGACATAATCGAGATGAATAAAATAGGCAGACCTGTTTTGGTAGGAACAATCAGTATCGAAAAATCCGAACATATCTCTGACTTACTCAAAAAACGCGGGGTGAAACATAATGTTTTAAACGCGAAACACCACGAAAAAGAAGCTTATATTATAGCGCAGGCAGGACGTTTTGGTGCAGTTACGATTGCAACGAATATGGCTGGTCGCGGAACAGATATTCTTTTGGGCGGTAATGCCGAATATTTGGCGAAAGAGGAACTCGAAAATCAGGGGATTACGCACGAAGCACCTAATTACGAACAAAAGAAAAATGAAATTCTTGAACAATCAAGAAGATTAACCGAGATTGAGCACGAAAAAGTTGTTAAGGCGGGCGGATTGCACGTTATTGGAACGGAAAGACACGAATCAAGACGGATTGATAACCAGCTTCGAGGTCGTGCCGCGAGACAGGGAGATCCGGGGTCTACGAGATTTTTCTTGTCTTTGGAAGACAATTTGATGAGAATTTTTGGCGGAGAAAAAATTGGTTCACTGATGAATGCGCTTAATGTTGAAGAAGATATGGCAATTGAAAACCCTGTTATTTCAAGACAAATTCAGTCTGCACAAAGGAAAGTCGAAACTTATCATTTTGATATAAGAAAAAGCGTCCTTGAATACGATGATGTTATGAATGTTCAAAGAGAAAAATTCTATGCACAAAGAAGAAAAGTGTTGAAAAACGAAAAGCTTAACGAAAATATTTTATACATGCTTGAACAAGAAATCGACAGACTTTTGAAAAGCTCCATTTCGCCTGAAATGCAGCCTGAAGAATATATTTATGAAGATTTGCAGATTATGATAAAAGAGCTTCATTCAATAATCCCGCAACTTTCGCACGTTGAGGTTTCCGATATTCAAGGACTTAAATACAATGCAATTTATGAAAAAATTAAAGAGCTTTCGTTTCAGGCATATCACGACCATGAAAGAGAGATTATAAAATTCTACAACGAAGTTATCGCCAAATATGAAGACAATCCTGTTGCGCAAGAGGTTTTTGCGAGCGCAAATGTTATGAGAAACATAGAAAAAGATGTTTTATTGAGAGTAATCGATAATAAATGGATTGACCATTTGCATAATATTGATATGCTTAGAGACGGCATAGGATTAAGGGCTTATGGGCAAAAAGATCCGCTGATTGAATACAAAAAAGAAGCTTATGATTTGTTCAACAAAATGATGTTTGAAATACAGGGTGAAGCGATTAAACATATTTTTAGAACAAAATTTGGGGTTCAGATTGTCAACATGCAAGATGAGGCGGTTATTGAAACGGATTTGGCACGTGCGGCAGAGCAATTTCATCCAAATGAAGAAGTCGAGGACGCAATAAGACAACCCGAAAGACACGACAAGGTCGGCAGAAACGACCTATGCCCATGCGGGAGTGGGAAAAAATACAAACACTGCTGTGGGGGGTAGCCAGAGTGAGAGGTTTTTTTGGTAAATGGTAAACGGTGAATGGTAAACGGTAGGGTGCGGATTTAACCGCACCATCATAAAGCAAACAAGCAAAAGCTCCCAAGCAAAGGAGATGCGAGGGTATAGCGAGACAATCGAGGGTCAGCGAAACCAGACCCGAGTGCAATAAGGCTAGTAAGCCGATATTTCGAAAAAGTAAAGTAGAATTTAGATAGAGTTAGTAAAGGCGAAATGTAAACCATTTCGTGTTGAGGTAAAAAAAATGTTAAAGGCTGGAATAGTAGGATTACCGAATGTAGGAAAATCGACGTTGTTTAACGCACTGACGTCGGCGCAGAACGCTCAGAGTGCGAATTATCCGTTTTGTACGATAGAACCGAATGTGGGAGTTGTTAATGTGCCTGACGAGAGGCTTTATATTTTGCAAGAGCTTGTGAAAACAACGGTTGTAATCCCTACGGCGATTGAGTTTGTTGATATCGCAGGGCTTGTAAAAGGTGCGAGTAAGGGCGAGGGATTGGGCAACCAATTTTTGCATACGATTAGAGAGGTCGACGCGATAATTCAGGTTGTTAGATGTTTTGATGATGAGAATACGATTCACGTTGCGGGGAAAGTCAACCCGATTGATGATATCGAGATAATTAACATGGAATTGGCATTGGCTGATTTGGCTTCAATCGAAAAAAAACAGGCGAGAATTCAAAAACAGGTAAAGGCAGGGGATAAAGATGCGGTTTTGGAAGATAAGGTTTTAAAACGGCTTGTTGAATTACTTGCGGATGGTCGATTTATTAACGTCAAGGAACATTTTGAGGGTGACGAATTAATTGTTATAAGGGGCTTGCACTTGATGTCGACAAAGCCTGTAATTTACTGTGCTAATGTTACGGAATTTGACTTGAAGGACGGAAACGCTTATACAAAGCAGGTTGAGGAATATGCAAAAAGTCATAACGCTGAGGTTGTGGTGGTTTCGGCTAAAATCGAATCAGAATTGGCGGAGTTGGAGAAAGCAGAAGCGCAAGAATACTTGAAAGAGCTTGGGATAGAGGATTCGGGGATTAACAGGATGATAAAATCAGTTTATCATTTGCTTGATTTGAGAACTTATATCACGGCTGGCGAAATCGAGGTGCGGGCATGGACAATCCCTGCGGGGGCGAAAGCACCTCAAGCTGCGGGCGTTATCCATACCGATTTTGAAAAAGGATTTATCAGGGCGGAAGTTACGGCCTATAAGGATTTTATCGCCTGTGGGTCTTACGCTGCGTGTAAAGAAAAAGGCGTTACCCGACTTGAGGGTAAAGACTACGAAGTCCAAGACGGCGACATTGTACATTTTAGGTTTGCTAATTAGATTCCATCACAAGCTTTGTGTAAACCTGTGATGGAATCATCTTATGAATTTACTTTTGAGCATATTTTCGCTGTGCTTCTTGAATACGTCCATTCACGTTTGCGTATAGGCTATCTTTAGTGGCATAAATTTTCCCCACGCTCGTGTAGTCGTGGCCCTCCATACTTTTTCTGCCGATTCACGCTTAACTTGGCGTTGAGTTTCTATGCTATCTATTAACTTTCTCTCTTGTGTAGAAAGTCCTGTCGCACCTTCTACACATTTAGCTTCAAGTTTGGCGACTGTAGGGTCTGAACCCGCGAGAGAATCGAAGACTTTGTCATATGTTTTCTCGCTTTCAAGTACAATACTATTAGTTTGCGTATTTAAACTATCCATTTCGTGCTCAAAAGTATCCACCGACTTTTTTATGTCCGAAAAATATGAAACACTATCTGCCTTGTTTTTGCATCTTATATTCCCGTTTGTGTAGTGTTCTAAAAGAGGGATATTTAGTTTTTCACCCTTATTTGAGACTAAACTTGTAACTGCTTTACGAGCTATATTTTCGCTTTTTGGAGCTTGCTTACAACCTCCAAAAAGCATTAATCCAGATAATAAATATATATTCAATTTATTAGTAATCATTTATATTTCCTTTTCTTTTTTACACATCCCACAATATTATAAACCGCCTAAAAAAATCTTTTGCTAGTGCGGTTTTATTTTCGTTGTAAAAATTTACAATTTATAACATTACATTATCGATTGATTGTTGTACAATTCAAGTATGGAAAAGAACATTGGTATAGTTCAAACAGAATATTTAGACGTAAAAGAAGAGTTAATTTTACAAAGCGGTAAAACTTTACCCGAGTACACCGTCGCTTATGAAACTTACGGCGAATTGAGTGAAGCGAAAGACAATGCCATTTTGGTCTCGCATGCTCTTACAGGAGATGCTCATGCCGCAGGTAAGAATGCCGAAGCAGATTCAAAGTTCGGCTGGTGGAATGAGATGATTGGTCCTGATAAAGCGTTTGATACAAATAAATATTTTGTAATCTCCTCAAATATTCTTGGCGGATGCTCAGGCACAACAGGTCCGAGTTCGTTTAAGCCAAATTCAAATGAAAGATATGGGCTGGATTTTCCCGTAATAACGATAGAAGACACCATTGAAGTCCAAAAGAAATTGTTGGATTATTTGGGCGTAAAAAAAGTTATCGTTGCAGGTGGCTCTATGGGCGGTATGCAGGCTTTGGAATGGTCAATAAAATATCCGGAATGTGTTTGTGCTTGTATCGTAATAGCCTCTACAAGCAAATTGTCGGCTCAAAGTATAGCGTTCAATGCGGTTGGTAGAAACGCGATTTTATCAGACCCGAATTTTAATAACGGGAATTATTATGATTCCCAAAAACAGCCTGAGCGCGGGTTGGCTATTGCAAGAATGGTCGGGCATATCACATATTTGTGCGAAGATGCGATGCAGAATAAATTTGCGCGGAGATTTCAGAACAAAGACAAACCCGATTTTGACTTTAATGTCGATTTTCAGGTGGAAAGTTATCTGGAGCATCAAGGGCAGGTTTTTGTAGACAGATTTGATGCAAATTCTTATCTGTATATAACAAAAGCGGTAGATTTATACGATGCGGCTCAAGGTGTTTATTCTTTGGATGAAACATTCAAAAAAACAAAGGCAAAATTTTTGGTAATGTCGTTCACCACCGATTGGCTTTTTCCGACGGCACAATCGAAAGAAATCGTAAACGCACTTATTAAAGCGCAAAAGGATGTTTCTTTTTGTGAAATCGAAAGTCCTTGTGGGCATGATGCATTTTTGCTTGAGTTTGAAACCCAGACGAAAATTATCAAGAGTTTTTTGGGGGAACATGGATAAATACGGACAATCAAACGGTTTAAGGCTAAATTACTCAATCATCACTGATATAATCGATGAGGGGGCGAAAGTTCTCGATTTAGGCTGTGGCGACGGGACTTTGTTGGCAAAATTGGTTAAAGAAAAATTGGTCAAAGGAATTGGGGTCGAAATTAATCAGGATTCGGTTATTGCGTCTTTGGAAAAAGGGCTTTCTATTATTCAGGGCGATATTGATGCCGGATTAAAAGAATTTGGAGACAGGGAATATGACTGGGTGCTGCTTAATCAGACCCTTCAAACAACAGAAAAATCCGATTATGTAATTGACGAAATGCTTCGGGTCGGGAAAAAAGTCGTTGTCTCATTTCCAAATTTTGCCTACTGGAAAATTAGATTTCATTTGTTTTTTATGGGGAAAATGCCAAAATCTAAAGTTCTGCCGTTTTCGTGGTACGACACGCCAAATATTCACCTTTTGACAGTGAATGATTTTTATGATTTTTGTAAAAAACGTGAGATAAAAATTTTAAAATCTGTTTTTATGACAAAAGCAAATGTTAAAACGAACTTTGTAACCCGTTTTTTCTCAAACTTTTTCGCGGAAGAAGTTATTTTTGTGATATCGAAATAGATTAATGAATGAAAAGTTATTTTAATTGAAAGATTTAAAGGCTTGTTTAGCGCGGAATGGTAATTCCGCCGTACCTTTCACATTACTTCCTTTACTCTTTGCCTGTTTTTTGCTATTATCAGATTATGTACACGACAGTTTTAAAAATAGAAAAATTGGCTCATAATAAATATTTGCCTGAATACCAGACTGAGGGGGCGGCAGGCATGGATTTATGCGCGGCGATTGACGAGGCGGTTACACTCAAACCGCTTGAACGCAAATTAATCCCGACGGGGATAAAAATTGAACTTGAAAAAGGATTTGAAGCACAAGTCAGACCGCGTTCGGGGATTTCGATTAAGCACGGAATTACGCTTGTAAACTGTGTTGGAACAATTGATGAAGATTACAGAGGCGAAGTTTGCGTGCCTGTAATAAATTTGTCGAACGAAGAATATTCAATCCAACCAAACGAAAGAATCGCGCAAATGATAATAGCCAGAGTTGAAAAGGCAAAAATAGATGTCGTTCAATCATTATCAGAGACCGCCCGCGCAGCGGGCGGCTTCGGCTCTACGGGAAAACGGTGAGAAGTAGAGAGTAAACGGTAAACCGTTCACCGTTCACCGTTAACCGTTTACCTATAACCCTATCACGCCGCTTGAAAATGATCCGACAAAGAAAGTTTCACCTTGCCTGCTTCGGGATTCATTAACTCAATAATTATCTGATTAATCCCATCTCTTAGACATTTTGCACCCTGTAAAATCAAAGTGCCCTCTTGACCCAGTCTGAAACCAATCGGATTTTCTTCGCTGACTGCCTCGGCCGGTATTTCCGAACCTTGCGTAAGAAATTTTACTTTATCTGCTTCAAAAATTGCATCATTAATTTTAACGAAACTAAATCCACTGATAAATCCGGGACCTAAAACGTTTTTTAAATCAAAACATACTCCGTCTTCGGTCTGTTTTAAAGACCCTTTTTTGTAGACGCGTTTCATCAAAAACTCGGGGATAATGCTCATGAAATGCTCCAAAATACGTGAATAACTCGGGGGCTTAGTACAACTGGTGAATTCTTTCATCACCCACTTGCATTATAACATGTTTCATTTCAAATTTAAAGCCCCATGGCTGTTTTATGTTAGATTCTTTCTCCCAAATAATTATGTCTAGTGTATTTTGAGGTTTTAGAAATGTGTTAATTAAGTAAAATTTCTCTTGTAGGGTTTGATTTTTATTGTTTTTCAAGTACCGCCCAATCTTAACTCCGTTTAAAAAAATCGTTGCCCTATCATAAGGAAAGTTTTCCAAAGATAAATATTTTGAAAAAACAATATTGTCTTTAAATTCGACATTAAAAGTAGTCGAAAGTTTTGTCAGGTAAGGGTTTTCGCTTTCTCTGAAATCACCTCGTTCGATTGAGAATTTTTCTTGAACATAAAAATCAATCTTGGAATCCGGCTTAACACTAAATTCAACAAGCCCTCGAGGGTGATTGGTGTCACCGGAAAAACCTTTATCAAACCCTAAATTTTGCACTAAAATTGTCAATTCGTTTTGTGCTTTGTTTAAAATTGTTTTATCCAAGGGAATTGCAATGGTTTCTTCAATCTGCTGAAGCTTTTCATATTTGTAGCTATTTCTGTTCAAAACCTCTTTCCCGTTGATGTAAACCGCAAAAAGATGTCTGGCACTCAGCGTTATCTCTTGCAAAAAGTCGGGAATTTTGGCTTTGTACCAAACAAATTCGTCATGCTCACCGATTGAAAGAGCATCTAGCGAGCCTGAAACCTTTTTCCAGTCTGAATAATCGTAATAGGTGTCGATTTCAGATGAACAAAAAGTTATTTTAAAATCTTTCAGAGCGAATTTTTTAGACTCTTCTTGAAATTTAAAGTATTTTTTTGAAAACCCGTTTTTAAGGTCGAAGTAGGCTACTTCTGTTGTTTTACTCAGTGCAATTCTGCCGTTTGAATATACAAAATCAGCGTTGAAAATAACCGTATCGTTTAAGACCCAAGTTCTCTTGGCAAGTTCGGGCGAAATAAACAAAAATTGGGTTGTCTTGCCGTCTTTTTCATATTTTATGTTGTCGTAATCATTTTTAGCCCCTGAAATTACGACCTTTTCTCCGTCGATGCCCAAGTAAATATTCGCATTTTCATCCGCAATCATGAATAAGACTTCGTCGTTTTCATTTTTTAGTCTGGCAAAAATTTCTACATCTGAAAACTCTATCTTACAGGCATTTAGTTGTAAGTTTTCTGCCATAATTTTCATATCAAATGGCTGAATGGTGAGTGGTGAGAAGTGAGAATTGAGAAGGGTTTGCGTTGGATTCATGTTTCTTATGAATAGCCAGTTACAGTCGTTTTCGTAATCTTTACGCCTGACTGCATAAATATTTTCCTGCTTAAATTCTATATTTTCTCTCTCGCCTGTATTTTCCAGTCCGAAAGATTGCAGAAAATAGTTTGCGGCTTTTGCTTTGTAGAAATTCGGCTGAAGATTGCCGAATTCATCAATCCCAGAACAAAAATCGTAACTCGTATAAACCTCATCACACGCCAAGTCGTCCCACGAAGTCCCACCGACCGCCATATAATGATTAAACATCGTAACTCCTTGAGATATAGCAGTTTTGGTCATTAGACATATTGCGAAATAAAATAATGCCAAAAACTAAAAAGACGATTTTTCATCAAGGTTTGTTCTCTTTATGCAAAATCTAAATGAAAATTCCAAAGTCCTGCACAAACCTTAACAAATTTGTCATCTATGCCATT
>CAISJE010000081.1 GCA_903885635.1 uncultured bacterium | reverse complement strand
TTAACATTTTCTAACAAATTTTGCATTTGTTCTGCAGTTCCATCAGGAAATGGTAATTTAGGTCGCATAATTCCTCCTGTAAATTATTACTTACAAGATTTATTATACATTAATACTTTATTGATTGCAAATTGGTATAAATATAAATTCTTCAAATAGTTTATTCATATCCCAAAGAATAGCAAGTGAGGTGAATGTTCGTCCACTCATTTCGAATGAAGAATTTCCTAAAAACATCAAGGCTATTTCTAATGGGTACTCAAAAACCTTCTGAGTACGAGTTACCCCTATTCCAATCCGTCTTAACATTCCTTTACGTATTGGCAATTTTTTATTATCACGAGTTTTCTATGCACTATGAAGTGTATTATTTTTAATTTATGAAAGGAAAAATCATGGCAGATTCAACAGTTACGGCAGTTAATACTCAAACAGTGCAACCCCCAAAACCAGAAATTTCGGCAAAAACGCCACCCGTAGAAACAGCAAAAACAACAACTTCCCCAATCGCAAGTGCATCAACTCCCCCACCTCAACAAGGCGAACAAGGCAAAAAACTTGATTTAGTCGCTTAATTAAAACAAAAACGTTAAAAAAAAGGCTTTTTTCTGAGATGAAAAAAGCCCTTTTTAATTGATTAAATATTTCCTAATCTCTACTTACGCCTGACTTAGAAATGATTTCCGTTTCAACGCTTGAAGGAACTTGCTCGTAGCATTTGAATTCCATTGAGAAAGTACCTCTACCTTGAGTTTTTGAACGGATGTCAGTTGAATAACCGAACATTTCTGCAAGAGGAACAACGGTATTAATTTTTTGAATACCTGTACCTTCAATTATTTCCATACCTTCAATACGTCCTCTTCTTGAAGAAATATCACCGATAACGTCTCCTGTATTGTCCTCAGGAACTTCAATTTCAACTTTCATCATAGGCTCAAGAATACAAGGTTTTGATTTTCTAACCCCTTCTTTAATTGCCATTGAACCGGCAATTTTAAATGCCATTTCCGAAGAGTCGACATCGTGGTAAGTTCCATCATACAATGTAACTTTAACGTCAATCATTGGGAATCCAGCTATGATACCACCTTCAAGAGCTTCTTCCATCCCTCTTCTGGCAGGCTCAATATATTCTTTCGGAATAGACCCACCGGATATTTTATTTTCAAATACAAACCCTGCATTTTCTTCAGCAGGTTCAATTTTGATTTTAACGTGACCGTATTGACCTTTACCACCAGATTGTCTAACGTATTTTGTATCTTGATCGGCATTTCCACGAATTGTTTCACGGTAAGCAACTTGCGGTTTACCAACGTTTGCGTCAACTTTGAATTCTCTCATAAGTCGGTCAACGATGATTTCCAAGTGGAGTTCGCCCATACCCGAAATAATGGTTTGACCTGTTTCAGGGTCAGATTTAACCTGGAATGAAGGATCTTCTTCCGCAAGTTTTTGAAGCGCAATTCCCATTTTGTCTTGGTCGGCTTTTGTTTTCGGCTCAATCGCAACTGAAATAACAGGAGTCGGGAACGTCATTTTTTCTAAGATTACAGGATTTTTCTCGTCACATAAAGTGTCGCCGGTAGTTGTATCTTTCAGCCCAACCGCCGCGCAAATGTCCCCCGCATAAACTTCAGAAATTTCTGTTCTGTCATCTGCTTGCATTTGCACCAGTCTTGAAATACGTTCTTTTTTGCCATTTGTAGCATTAATAACATAAGAGCCTGATTTTAATACCCCTGAGTAAACTCTCATAAATGTTAATCTACCAACGTAAGGGTCTGTCATTATCTTAAACGCAAGTGCGGCAAAAGGTTCTGAATCAGAAGAATGTTTTTCAATTTTAGTTCCGTCTTCAAGTTCGCCTTCAATAGCTTTTACATCTAATGGTGACGGCATGTATTCAACAACAGCATCCAATAACATTTGAACACCCTTGTTTTTAAATGCAGTACCGCAAGTTACGGGAACTATTTTGTTAGCACAAACCGATTTTCTCAAAGCTGCTTTTAATTCAGCAACGGTAGCTTCTTCGCCTTCTAAGAATTTCATCATCAAATCATCATCAAATTCGGAGATTGCTTCAACCAAAGTTGCTCTGTACTCTTGCGCTTTTTCTAACATATCTTCAGGGATATCAACAATTTGAATATCGGTACCCAAGTCGTTCATATGCATATGAGCTTTCATTTCAATTAAGTCAATAATACCGACCATTTTGTCTTCCGCCCCAATCGGCAATTGGATTGGGTGCGCGTTTCCACCTAATCTTGTTCTTACCTGTTCAGCAACTCTGTAGAAATTTGCTCCAGTTCTGTCCATTTTGTTAACGAAAACCATACGAGGAACTTCATATCTGTTAGCTTGTCTCCAAACTGTTTCGGATTGAGATTGAACCCCGCCTACTGCACAAAATACAGCAACAACACCGTCTAATACACGCAAAGAACGTTCAACTTCAATTGTGAAATCAACGTGACCGGGTGTATCAATAATGTTGATTTGATGATTTTTCCAGAAAGATGTAACAGCAGCAGATTGGATTGTAATCCCTCTTTCTCTTTCTTGGTCCATAAAGTCAGTTACAGCGGCACCATCGTGCACTTCGCCGATTTTGTGGATTTTACCTGTATAAAATAAAATACGTTCTGTAGTTGTGGTTTTACCGGCATCAATGTGAGCCGCAATACCGATGTTTCGGGTTCTCTCTAACGGAGTCTGTCTTGCCATTTTTCGTTTCCTTTATATTTCTAATACACTTAATGCTACTTTAGTTTAGCTTACTATAAGTGTTACACAAACAAGTAATTTTTCAAATGTTTTTTTATTATGCTAATTTAATATATTCAAGCCAAATATTTCAAAGTTTGTTTTGCATTCTCACTAATCCAAGCCCCTGCATGACATGTATCCAATAAAAATAAAGTTTTTACCCCTTGAAGTTTTTTATGAAATAATTCTTTAACTTGTTTTTCCTGGATTTCTTGATTGGTCTGCATTATTCCCTCCATCGCACCTTCAACTTTTTCTGCTCCTTTGTTTAAGGATTCTGCAGCACCATGAGCCTTATAGATGATTAATAGCTCAACATTTCCTTTGCTTTTTAACTGATTAATTTGACTTAAAAAAGAATCTAGCCCTTGTTCTATATTTTTTAATGAATCTACCGGTATGTTTATAATATTTCCCGAAGGAAGCCCATATATTTTTTTCATCATTGTAGAAAATTTATCCGTAGAGTTTAAAAATCTTTCTTCCCTCTTATCATAAAGAGTTAGAATAAATCTTTCTTTATTCTTCTCCTGTTTATTAAAAATACCCAGATTAACACCATATGTTTCTAAAGGATTGAAAACTTTTGAATTCATATAAAGATCTATGGGACCCGTTAGTAGTGTTCTCCAGCCGAATGGTTGATTGACGCTGTAACCACTTTTTATTAATGAATGATTTGCAGCCTCTATTGTTTTAGTATCGGGTTTTAATAGTGCTTCAACCAATTTTAGAGAATAAGTATCACTACCCGTACTTAATGCTAACGTATTTTGACCTGTCGCAGCAAGGACTTTTATATTTGAATCCCACCCACTACGCTTTTCAACTTGATTTTGATTTGGATTTCCAAACGTCAACAAAGACAGATGCACAAGTGCCACTATATTTACACCTACATAAGTCTTTGCGAGAAATTTCAGCTTTGACTTAGCACCACAAAAAGAAATCTCATCACCAGATTTATTATAAATAAACTGGGAAGAATTTTTATTAATACTTATTTTGGGGTTATTAAGATAACAACTGTTTTGAACGAGCATTTTCACCTCAGTGGAATTATTTTGTATAGAAATTACAAAACCCCTGAAAAAATAAATTTGTCAGAAGTTTAATTTTTTGTTACATTAGAAATAAAGGAGAAAATAAATAATGAAAAAAAGAGCATATATTAGTGTATTTGATAAAGAAAATATCGTGGAGTTTGCACAGGCATTGGTGATAAACCAAAATTTTGAGATAGTTTCAACAGGCGGGACTTATAATTTATTGAAAGAAAACGGAATTGAAGTAACGGAAGTTTCTGAAATTACCAATTCGCCCGAAATGCTTTCAGGTAAAGTTAAATCACTGCACCCTGCGATTTTTGCAGGGATTCTGGCTGATATGTCAAATTTAAAAGAAGCCGAGGAAATTCAAAAATTGGAAATCAAAAGTTTTGACATGGTTGTGGTGAATTTATATCCGTTTGAAAAAGTGGCAGAAAGAACGGACAACATTGACGAACTCGTTAAAAACGTTGATATCGGCGGGGTTGCACTTTTAAGAGCAGGGGCGAAAAATTACAAAAATATAACCGTTATTTGCGACAAAGCGGATTACTCCAAAGCAACTAACGCAAACGAGTCTACACGCCAAGAGTTCGCACTCAAAGCTTTTGCATTAACCTCAAACTATGACGAAGTTATCGGTTCAAAACTTGGAGAAATTTTTGGAAATCCAGAAAAAAAGAATTTTTCGTTTGAAAAAGTTCAGGATTTAAGATACGGCGAAAACCCTCACCAAGAGGCAGGATTATACAAATTAAGCACCCCCCACCCCAACCCTCACCCCTCAAGGGGGGAGGGAGAATCGTCGCATCACGTTGCCGATTATGAAGTATTATGGGGCAAAGAGTTTTCTTACAACAATATTTTAGACATTACGGCGGCGGTTAATATTGTGAGCGAATTTTACGATGTCCCTGCGGTTGCAATCGTAAAACACACAGCACCATGCGGAGTTGCACTCGGTAAAACCCTTTTAGAAGCTTACCACAAGGCTTTTGACTGCGACCCGATAAGTGCTTTCGGCGGAATAATTGCTTTTTCGCAACCAGTAACAAAAAAAATAGCGGAACTTTTAAATTCAGTGTTCCTCGAAGTCGTTATCGCACCTGATTTTGACGAAGATGCACTTGAAATTTTGCAGGGTAAAAAGAATTTGCGGATTGTTAAATTGAACACAACCTTGGAAGATTACAAAAAAATACAAACCGAAGAAATTAAAATAACACCTTTTGGCGTTCTAATCCAAAATTCCGACAAAAAAGAGCTTGATAGCGATACATTTAAGGTTGTTACAAAGGCAAAACCGACTGCCGAGCAGATTGAAGATGCGATTTTTGCGTGGAAAGTGGCAAAGCATGCCAAATCAAACGCAATTGTTATTGCAAAAGATTTTAAGACACTCGCAATCGGGCAAGGTCAAACCAACAGGGTTTGTGCTATGGAATGGGCATTGGATTACGCATGTGACGGCTCAAAAGACGCTGTAATCGCTTCTGACGGGTTTTTCCCTGCAATCGACAACATCCAAGCAGCCGCACAAGGCAGAATTGCCCTAATAATCCAACCTGGGGGAAGTATTAAGGACAAAGACGTTATAGCAGAAGCCGATAAATATAAAATTGCCATGATTACAACAGGGATAAGACATTTTAGGCATTAAACGGTGAACGGTAAACGGTGAGTGGTATGCTAGATGTCCAATTCTGATACGTCAATGTCAAAATTGAAAAATTCTTTTGGGGTCATGTTTAAACCGATTGCGATTTTGCAAAGTGTGGAAAACCTAGCCTCAGTCATTCCATTTTTTATTTCACTCAATGCACTTTTTGAAACATCCGACACATAAGCAAGTTTTATCCAAGACAATCCTTTTTCTTGCCTTAATTTGTCAATTCTTTCAACTATAGAGTTATTAAATTTTTCTAATCGCATACTTAGTTCGCCTCACAGAACTAATTTTACAGAAATCATCTAAATATACTATCCGGATGTCCGAACTATGTGTTATATTTATTCATAGAAAATGGAGGAAATTATGATTGATGATAATAATGAAAAACATATCATTGAACAGCTGGAGGCAATTAGCAATGAATTCAAATACGTAACGAGCAACATGATAATATTGAAAGATTATTTTGAAAAATTGATAGAATCTTACAAAAATGGGAACTATTCAGAATAATATAAAATTATATTTTTAAAAATAATTCGACCCTACTCCTTGACAATCAATTTTGTTGAATATAAAATTGAGATTGAATGAATGATTAATACATTAATCGGGATGTGGCTCACGAGATAAGCAACGGCTTGTCGGGTTAAATTAATCCAAGCTGAGCTACATAAAATGAAAAATTAATACATTAATCGGGATGTGGCTCAGCTTGGTAGAGCACCTCGCTTGGGACGAGGGGGTCGCACGTTCAAATCGTGTCATCCCGACCATTTAAAAGACTCCGTGAGGGGTCTTTTTTTCATGGATGACCCGATTACATCGTGGCACCAAACACCCCCGCCCAATTCTTGCCTTCTGTTTACTGTTTCTCGTAATCCATAATTCTATCAATCTTTACACTTTGTAACTTTGATTTGTCCTTATTTTTGTGCTAGCATGGGAATTGTAACTTATGAGAATAAAGCGTTTTGTGCGCTGAAACAGATTTAAAGGGTAGGGAGAAGATGGATTTTACAACATTAACTATAGAAGCGTTAAGAACTTTATCAAATATAGTAGGGAATTACGGATTAGGAATTATTTTATTAACAGTCGTTATCAGGCTTGCGATGTGGCCTTTGAGCGTTTCACAACAGCGTTCAATGAAAATGATGCAGAACCTTCAACCTAAATTGAAAGCTATTCAAGACAGATACAAAAGTGACCCGCAGGTCATGCAAAGAAAAATGATGGAGTTCTACAAAGAACATAAATTTAATCCTATGTCCGGCTGTTTTCCGTTATTACTGCAAATGCCTATATTTATTTTGTTATACACGGCGTTAATGAGCCCTCAATTTATACAAGTCGCAGGGAATACCCAATTTCTATTTATAAAAAGACTTGATGCGACGCTTAAAACTACCGCAGGAATTTCATATGATGGAATAATGGGTGTTTCTAAGTACGATAATTTCTTCCTTGGCAAAACTGCTACGGTTTACCTGCCTAAAGAAACACTTGAAAATGTAAAAATCGAAAAACCAAATAAAGCACTTGAAATCCAAGGTGCTGTTACACCCGGAGAACCGATTGATTTTAAAATAAGCTTGGACAGTCTGGACTTGAAATTTAGCCAGCTTGACCAAATCAAAAAAACTGAGGTCGTCGTCTCAAATGCGCAAAATAAAGAAAATGAAAAAGTCCAGTTTGTAAGAAAAGGTGGTATTTTGGCAGCATCTATGCCAACAAAAGCCGTCAAGAATTCATTCCATTTTGATGTTTTAATTCTGATTGTGTTATTCGGCTTAACAATGGTTGCGACCCAAAAAATAATGATGACTACTTCTAATACACAGCAGCAAGACCCGACGCAACAGGCATTGCAAAAATCAATGGGTATATTTATGCCTATTATGATTATGGCGACATTTGTCTTTATTCCGATTCCTGCGGGCGTGCTTTTATATTTAATTTCCAGTAACGTAATCCAAGTTGTGCAAACAGTTGTGATAAACAAACAACTTGAGTCTGAAGAACTTAAGAAAAAACAAAAAATAGACGATTATGTTGTTACTACAGCTAAGAAAGTTGAGACTAAGGAAATTAAATAAAGATGTTGGTGTCAGAATTTGATTATATTTTGCCGGAGGAATTAATTGCGCAAACACCTGCTGAAGAGAGAACTCACTCTAAAATGATGGTGCTTGACAAGTCTTTGAAGAAAATTGAGAACAAACATTTTTTTGATATTATCGATTACCTTGATAAAGATGACGTTCTGGTTTTAAACGACACAAAGGTTATTCCAGCAAGGCTTTGGGGACAAAAAATAACCGGTGCAAAGGTTGAAGTTTTTTTGCTTAAAGAACTTCAACATAAACAATGGGAAGCTCTTTTAAAACCTTCAAAAAGGATTAACGAAGGGAATATAATTAAAATTAGCGACGAATTGGCTGTTAGGGCAAAAACCCTTTTAGATGGGGGCAAATGGATTGTTGAATTGGCTTATTCGAGGGATATTTATGAAATTCTTGACAGAATAGGAAACGTTCCGCTACCGCCTTATATTGAAAGAAAAATGGCAAATGAAGAGCTTAAAAAGCTTGATTATTCTCGTTATCAAACTGTTTTTGCGCACCATGCCGGCTCGGTTGCCGCACCAACGGCGGGCTTACATTTTTCGCAAGAAATCCTTAAACGATTAAAGGATAAAGGCATTCAAATTTGTTACGTTACCCTTAATGTTGGATTAGGAACTTTTAGACCGGTTAAATGCGAAAATATTTTGGAACATAAAATGGACTTGGAAAACTTTGAAATCACTGAAAAAACGGCAAGAATAATTAATGAAGCTAAAAAGGCAGGAAAAAAAATTGTCGCTGTTGGGACAACATCTGTCAGAACTTTAGAGACCGCATACCAAAAATATGGGGAAATAAAAGCGTGTAAAGACAGTTCGCAGTTATTTATTTATCCTCCTTATGAATTTAAAGTCGTGGATAAATTACTCACCAATTTTCATCTGCCGAAATCTACGCTTTTAATGTTGGTAAGCGCTTTAGCTGATAGGGACTTTATTATGAACTCATATCAGGAAGCAATCAACAATAAATACCGCTTTTACAGCTACGGTGACTGCATGTTAGTACATTAGGGAAAATATAATTACGACATCCCTCATTCCTGTTCAATTTATTATGGCTACTTAGTCTAATTCGAAATTAGTAATTCTACTAATTTTTTATGGCTCAGTTCATGAGATTATTAGCATGTGAGAAATATATTAGGAGTGTTTTATGTTAGTATCAATATCTAGTAACTGTACCGCTTGTGGGGCGTGTTCTGCTATTAATCCTGAGGTATTTGAAATCCATAATAATTTTGCGACGGTAAATCAAGAATATGTAGATGGAAATGAAGATGACTGCATAGATGCAGCACTTGCTTGTCCTGTTAATGCTATAAAAATTGACGAATATTAAGTCTAAAAAGCCCTGACTTGAGTCAGGGCTTTTGGACTTAATTAATTTATCTTTAGCTTAATCCGAATTTAGGAGCTATTTGTTTCGCTGCTTCGTCTTCTGCTTTTTCTACGTTTTGTAATTCGTAATTTAAAGGTTTTAATTGAGATTCCAGACTAGCCATTTGTTGCGAAATCTTTGTATCCATTGCGTTTAATTGTGTTAGTTGAACCTTATTCACCTGATCAAATATACTGTTAAGATGGTTGGTCTTGGATTGTATCGCTTGTAGTTGTACATTCATTGCGGGATAAATAATATTTTGATCATTGCCTTCTTTGGGCGTACCGTCTGCCTTTAAATATTGTTGCTGCACCTTCATTATTGAATTGCTGGTAAAGGCATTCATCGTATTTTGAGCAGTAGACATTGCTTGTTGAACAGTGCTTATATTGGAAGTTATTTTTTGTAAGTCATTAGATAACATCATAAGGCGAAAATTCTTTTCATTAATTTGTCGCTTCAAGCTAAGTTTTCTAAATGCAAATATCAGAAAGCCCATGTTATATCTCCGTGTCTTTTGTCCTCGTAAGTATATAAAGTATATATGATCAACAAAATTGCTTTAATTGCTCAAAACGGAGGAAATTCCTGTTACATTAGTTAACATTAGAAATCGATGCAAGTTCAATAAGTAAGTGGAACGGTAGGTCATTTGTATTTTAACATGTACTTTGAGCCGTAACACTTATTACGAGCCAAAATACATGAAAGTGCACATTTCGTTCTTGGTAAGTGCATACCCGAAGTATGCAAATTATGCCTCAAGTCTTAGGAAAATAAACCTTTCAACTTAATTAAAACTCTTGAAAAAAGATTCCATCAACAAGTTTGTGTAAACCTCCGGAGATTGTAGTAGAATAAGAACAAAAAACCCAAAGCCCCGAAAAATATTTCGAGGCTTCAAGCTCATTTGCATACGTGTATAAAATTAAAATTTTATTTTATATCTAAACGTTTTGTTTTGCTCTTTTCTATTTTTTGTTTTGGCATAACAATATTCAGAACGCCGTTTTGGTATTCAGCCTTACTTTCTTCAGTTTTTATAGGGTCTTCAAACGAAATCGTACGAACATACTTCCCATAACGGAACTCGCTTGTGTGAACTTTTTCATCTTCGTCTTTTTCGGCTTTTTCTTCCTTAACTTCCGCCGAAATAGTCATGTAATCATTATTCAAATCGATGTGAATATCTTCTTTGTTTACACCCGGCAATTGCACTTTTACTTTGTATTCTTTCTCATTTTGTTTAAGCTCTATGGCTGGACGCCATGTTGATATTTTTTTAAGATTTAGCGGATGAGCAAAAACACTTTCCATAAATGTATCTCTTAAAAAATTATTGAGTTCTTGATGAATACTATCAAAACTTAATTCAGGTTCTCTTATCATTAAGTCGCTTCTCATAATACGCCTCCTTCTTTGTGGCTCAAATTATTATTCAAATTCAGCCATTGCATACACGTTACAATGTTTTTTTATAAAAAACATTGTACTTAACGACTAAAAGCAGTCGGATTGTTTTATACTTTAGGGTGATAGAGTAAACGGTAAAAAGGGAAGGGCTTACTTTTTTATTCGCTTTTCACATTTATAGAAACTGCACCCGAGCGCACAATATCTTTAATCCCAATCGGACGAAGAAGTTCAACAAGTGATTTTAGCTGTTTTTCGTCACAAACTGCCTGCAAAGTGTAAGTTTTAGGCGAAACATCTATGACTTTAACACCAAAAGCCTCCGCTATTTTCAGTAATTCGCCTACTTCGTTTTTTGAATCCACTTTTATAAACACAAGTTCAAGTGTAGTCGAGTTTTCAGGGGGCAAATCACAAACTTTTATTACAGGAATAAGTTTATGCAACTGTTTTAGAATTTGTTCAATCACCGAATCATCACAATGAGTTACAACAATAGTTGCTCTGGCATATTTTGTATCCAAAGTGGTGGATACCGTCAAACTTTCGATATTGTAGCCTCTGGCTGAAAAAAGATTTGTCATACGAGACAAAGCTCCGGCTTCGTTTTTAACTAAAACAGAAATTGTGTGTTGCATCTTACCTATCCTTAACTATTATTCTTTTCTTGACAAAATCACTTTATCTATCGGAGTTCCAGCCAAAACCCACGGATATACCATCTCGAAAGGCTCTACAATAAAATCCAAGAATACCGGACCCTGATATTCAATCGCCTCTTTTAGTGCAGGAATAATTTCTTCTTTTTTCTCGACCCTAATCCCCTTAGCACCATAAGCTTCTGCGACTTTTACAAAATCAGGACCAGAAATTTTTGTTTCCGAATAATGCCGGTCAAAAAGTTTTTCTTGCCACTGGCGAACCATTCCAAGATAACCATTATTCATTATCATTACCTTTACAGGCAAATTGTACTCTACGCACGTTGCGAGTTCTTGAATATTCATTTGAATTGAACCGTCACCTGCTATATTCAAAACAAGTCTGTTTTTATCCGCCAAGCAAGCCCCCATCGCCGCAGGAAAACCAAACCCCATAGTGCCTAATCCACCTGAAGTTAGAAGTTTTCTGGGTTTTGTAAAATTGAACGCCTGAGCCGTCCACATTTGGTGTTGACCGACTTCTGTCGCAACTATCGGTTCATATTCTTTTGTATATTCATAAATTTGTTCTAAAACAGTATGAACATGTAGTTTTTCAGATTGAATTTCAGGAATAACTCTTTGTTTTTTCCATTCTTCAATTTGTTCAAACCATTCTCTTTTATTTTCTTTATTGATTTCATAATTCTTAGTCTTAAATTCTTCCAACATAGCCTGCAATACAATTTTCGCATCGCCGACTATCGGAATATTTGCCGTAACATTTTTTGAAATAGAACAAGGATCAATGTCAATGTGAATAATCTGCGCATTTTTAGCGAATTCTTTTGAAGGACCGGTAATTCTGTCATTAAATCTAGTTCCTATTGAAAATAAAACATCACAGTTACTTATTGCGTAATTTGCCCAATAATTCCCATGCATACCAAGCATGCCAAGTGCCATCTGGTCGTCCATTGGATAAGTTCCGATGCCCATAAGAGTTGTTGCTACAGGAACATTCAACAATTTTGCAAGTTCTGTTAATTCCTCTGAAGCTTCAGAAGAAAGAACTCCGCCACCTGAAATAATAGCAGGACGTTTAGCATTGCATAACAATTGAAGTGCTTTTGAGATTTGCTTTGGGTTTCCTTTGTAAGTCGGATTGTAACCTTCAAGGTCAACTTCTTTGGGATATTCAAATTCAATTTTTGCATCTAAAACATTTTTTGCCAAATCTATTACGACCGGACCTTTTTTACCTGTATTTGCAATATAAAAAGCTTCTTTTATCACTCTGGCAAGGTCTTTTATGTCTTTTACAAGATAATTATGTTTTGTGCAAGAGCGAGTAATTCCAACAATGTCAGCTTCTTGAAAAGCATCGTTTCCTATTAAGCTTGCGCTGACCTGCCCTGTGAATACGACAAGCGGATGTCCGTCCAAATAGGCGTTTGCTATTCCCGTAATCGTATTTGTAGCACCTGGGCCTGAAGTTACAATCGCAACACCACATTTGCCGGTAACTCTTGCATATCCTTCTGCTGCATGGATTGCGGCTTGTTCATGTCTTACAAGGTAATGTTTAATTTTTTTTTCGTGATAAAACGCTTCGTAAATCCCTAAAATAACTCCACCGGGGTAGCCAAATATCGTGTCCACTCCCTCATTCTTCAAACACTCCAAGAAAACTTGAGAGCCTGTTAGTTCCTTAGTTATAATTTTGTTTGTCATTACGTACTCCAATTATAATTCAATTATATTCACTAATAAAAAAAAATCAAATATTAGGCTCCAAATGGATTGAAATATCTGTATTTTTTAAATCCGCCTCAATTTCGGCTTCAATTTTATCACATAATTCATGTGAAGTGCTTATAGGCATTGTTTTTTCGACCACAAGAGTTATTTCTATATTTTTCTTAAGCCCCGCTTTTCTCGTCCTTAATTTTTTCAAAAATATTACATCATTTTCCAGGTAGTTCCCTATTATTTTTCTAATTTGCAGATTTTCTTCTTCGCTTAATGACGTATCTAATAAGCTTTTTTGGGATGCTTCACAAATTTTATATCCGGCTATAAAAATCATTATTGCAACAATAATCGCAACAATCGGGTCATATATGGTATCACCTGTTATTTTTACTAAAACAAGCCCTAAAAACACTCCCAATGATGAGTAAATATCGGTTCTAAGATGTTCTCCATCTGCATATAAAGCAGTAGAGTCGGTTTTTTTTGCGGTTCTGAATAAATACGTACTGACAAATAAATTTGCGACTATAGAAACAAACATGACCGCAAGTCCGATATTGATGTCCAACTTTAAATCGGAATGAAATAATAATTTTTTTAAGGCTTCATAAATTATATAAAATGCCGCTAAGACTATCAGGCTTCCTTCAATGAAGCTTGCGAAATCTTCATACTTACCATGCCCGAATTGATGGTCATCATCAGCAGGTTTTAAGGATTCTGAAACCGAAAAAAAGGTTATTATTGACGCCAACAAATCTGAACCTGAATGAATTGCCTCTGATATAATCCCTATACTTCCCGATATAATTCCCGCAATGAATTTTAATATTATCAATGATAAATTCGATATTATTGATACCATTGCCGCAATTTTTTTCTCTTTAACCGTTATTTTATCCAAAATTATTCCTTCTTAGTCTGACATATCAACGAAAATCCCTTGTTGTTCAGGGGTATACTCATCGTATGCGGAATTTACTTTAACCTTTTTCTTGGTTCTCTTTATTTCTTCTCCAATTTCATGATGCATTTTTTTTAATACATCAATATTGATATATTTATTATCTTGCATTTCCTGTTCCATTAACAGTAATGTTTCTCTTTCTTCGGCAGTAAACTTAATTGTTTTTTTTATATTCAAAAGTTGTTGTATAAGCCTGTCTTTATGAGCCACTTCTTCAGCTGCAATGTCGTATTCTTCTTTTTCTATTAATGCATTAATAGCTTCTGTCAAGTTCTTTAATTGATTGTAGACTAACTCAAACTGCTTAAACTGAGTCATTCTTGATCCTCACTGCTTTCATAAGCATCTTCATCTTCACTTTCATCGTCATCCTCATAGCCATAAGTATAATTGTTTTCTTCTGCTGCTTCGTGTTTGTCGATTAATTCTGCATCTTTTTCCGCATTGGCTATTTCTATTGCCTTTTGCCAAGTTTCTCTCAGTCGCATCAAGTGACCTAACACTTCATCTATTTTTTCAATTTCTCTGGTAACGGCTGCGGTTACAAGAGTTCTGTTTAAATATTCATAAAGCCTGTAAAGCGTTTCTGCCAATTTTCCGCCTTGTTCTATTTTAAGTGTATTCATAAATTCAATAATTATTTTTTCACAACCTAGCATATTGTTTTGAAATTGTTCGTTATCTTGAGCATCAAGTGCAATCTTGGCTTGATTTAAATATTGAATTGCCCCGTCATATAATAGTATCAATATTTGCTCTGGAGTTGCCGTTTCCATTTGATTTTTTTTATATTGCTTTAAGTAAGGATTCACCGAATTCATAATAGTTCTCTCTCTCTATTTCCATTTCTCTATTTCTATATATTTCTATTAACCAAAATACCGGATGCATTATCCATTTTTGAGACAAGTTCCATCAAATCTTGTGCACTGATTGTTTCAAGGACTTTTTCATCCTTGGTGTTAAAAAGCTCTATCAACTCTGTTTCAGAATTAATTCTTACTGAAAATTCTTTCGGATTTTTATTTTCAAAACTTTTTTCATTTAATAATCTTTGTTCTTCATTATTATTATCATTTTTTCTTTCTTTAAAACCATCATTAAATTGATTTTTATTTTGTTTTCGCTCTTCTTTCTCTTTTACCCCATTTTCTTTTGATAATTCGCTAACATTTTTTATTTTGAATTCAGAACCCTTTTTGGCTAGTTGTTCAGCTTGATTTGCCATCTGTGCAGATGTCAGGTCGGTATTTAAACCAAGATTACCCATTGAAAATCCATCTAAACCCATGCCGCTCCATCTTAAACTTTGTTTATAAATTGACTATATTAATATTATAATATATAATTAGTAAAAAGTGAATAGAGAGAGACTTATTTTGGTAAAAAATATTTTAGAATTATTTTTAGATAGATTATTAGAATTTCCTTTGTGGGTTAAACAAATTATATATTTACGCTTATATAGAAATTTGTCCCTATCACTGAGCGAAGATTTTATCCATACAAAAGAAGAAAATATTTTCCATTTGGATGTACCTGTTTTGTCTTTTGCCGGACGAACTGAATTGAATGATAGAAAAAACGGGTTGGATGTTCACATTTATAATTTTTTAGCTAATACCTCGGAAGGCTTAAATATGTTGGAAGTATCCATGAACAATTTTTGGACGATGGAAGAAGTTGCAAAATGTTACATTTTCTGCTTAGAACAAAATTATATTAAAGCTCCCAAATCCATATATATTTACTCAATGGCTGGATTTATGGCAGGAACACTACGAACAGGAGAATATTTTAAGCGAATCGGGAAAATTAACGTTGATCAATTAGAGCAAACAATCATAAAACAAAACGAATACGCCGCAAAAAAAACTCCGCATAAAATGGCTGAAATAATGATTAGCCTAGGTTTTATAACTGAAAAAGATATTTCTTCATTACTAATAATAAAAGAAGAAGCCAAAAAAAGATTTATCTTGGATTTTGCGATTATCCCTAAGGAAATAACCGGCGAAATTCAACATTTGAAAAATTATCAAGCGGAAATAGACAAATTAACCGAACAAAATAATTTGCTAAAAGCTCAATTAAGCAAAATTTTGGCATTTGTTAAGAAAAAATGATTAATTATTTTCCTTTCAAATTGGTTGAATACATAAGAGACGGGCTGGTGGAGCAGGAACATTTCGGCATTATTGTTAAAATCTCTGAGGACAAAAAGGGTTTTAAGCTAGGTGGCGATAAAGATTATCCGTTTTACCTGCGCTCTTGTGCAAAACCTTTACAAGCGGCTCTTTTGGTTGATTTTCAGTTGGATGAATTTTATCAAATGACAAGCGATGAAATTGCAATTTGTTGCGCTTCTCACACTGGTGAAGCATGCCATGTTCAAACGGTCCGAAAACTTTTGAACAAAGCCCAAATTGATGAAAATTTACTAAAATGTGGATTGCATAAACCATTGAGCAAAACTGAACAAAACAAAATGCTCTTATCTGGAGTAAATGAAACTGTTTTACAGAATAATTGTTCGGGTAAGCATGCTATGATGCTTGCAATTTGTAAAAAAAATGGATGGGAGTTGGAAACTTATGATAAAAAAAAACATCCGCTTCAAGTTGCGATTAAAAATAAAATATATGACCTTTGTGAAATTTATAATGATTATGCTGTTACAAAAGACGGCTGTGGGGTTCCGATTTATGCCATGCCTTTAGAAAATATGTTGCGTGGATATTTAAATTTGTTTTTGGATAAAAAATACTCAAAAATCCGCAATGCCTTTATCGAAAACCCTTATTTAATAGGAGGCGAAGACAGGCTTGATACCGCGATTATGAGTGCAAATAAGGATTTGATAGCAAAAGTTGGTGCGGGAGGACTTTGCATTGTCGTTAATCTCAAGGAAAAAGAGGGATTAATCATTAAAATCATGGATTGTGATATGAAAGCTCGTGCTATTTGCCTTATTGAGGCACTCAAGCAAATGAAATGGCTTGAGGCGAGCATGCTTGAAAACGATTTAATAAAATCACAAAACAAAACAGATATTCTAACTCTCCACGGCGAAAAAATCGGTTTTACAAAATGTACTTTTCAGCTATAAAATGTTAAAAAAATCCGAAAGCTATCAGTCTATTGCGAAATCGCCTCGAAGCACTCCGAACAAATGGTTTCATGCCCTGTGTGTTCACCTAAAGGTCTGTATTTCCAACATCTTTCACATTTTTCACCGTGAGATTTTGTAACCCAAACGCTAAATTCATCTTCTGAATACTCGTTCAAAGAATCTGACGGTTTTTCGTCGCACAAAATCGCTTGAGAAGTAATAAAAATATTACATAATTCATCCTCGTTCGCTTTTAAAACGTCCAAAGTTTCACCCGAAGTCTTTATGTAAACCGCAACCTCAAGCGAGCTTCCGACGTGTTTTTCGGCTCTTAAAGGTTCAATCGCCTTTGTTACAATTTCTCTCGCTTTTAAAATCTGTGCAAATTCGGATTCCAATAACGTATTGTCCCATCTTGGATTAACCAAAGGCCAATTTGAAAGCAAAATACTTTCCAATCCCTGCTTTTGAGAATCAAGGACATTCTGCCAAATATCTTCCGCCTGATGAGGCATTACAGGAACTAAAATCCTTATCAACGCTTGTGATATTTCAAACAAAACAGTCTGACAAGCACGACGAGAAAGCGATTTTTTACCCGCAGTATAAAGTCTGTCCTTTACAATATCTAAATAAAACGAACTCAAATCAACCGCTGCAAAGTTTTGGAGGTGTTGAAAATATTTGTAAAACTCGTAATTTTCAAACGCTTCTGTTACCTGATTTACAAGCTGATTTAATTTATGCAACGCAAACTTATCTAAATTTTTGAGTTCGCTGTATTGAACGTAATCTTTTTGAGGGTCGAAATCATAAAGGTTTCCGAGCAAAAATCTTACGGTATTTCTTGTTTTTTTGAAGATTTCAACAAGTTGTTTTATTGAATTTTCACCGATTTTAATATCGTTTCGATAATCCACAGAAGCCGCCCAAAGCCTTAACAAATCAGCTCCGTAGACTTTTATTATTTCTTGAGGAGCAACTACATTGCCCAACGATTTTGACATTTTTCTGCCATCCCCGTCAAGCACAAACCCGTGGGTTAAAACCTCCTTGTAAGGAGCAATCCCCTCAGTCGCCATCGCGGTCAAAAGCGAGGATTGGAACCAACCTCTATGTTGGTCAGAGCCCTCTAAGTACATATCGACAGGGATTTTGCCCAATTCGTCACAACGTTTCTCGACAACTGCGCGCCAGCTTACGCCCGAATCAAACCAAACATCCATAATGTCTTTTTCTTTTCGGATATTTTCGCTTTTGCATTTAGGGCATTTGAAATTATTAGGTAAAAGTTCTTCTTCAGAATATTTAACCCAAGCATCGGAACTTTCTTTATCAAAAAGATTTGCCACATGTTTGATTGTTTCATCATTAACAATAACTTCGCCACAATCTTTGCAGTAAAAAACAGGAATGGGAACACCCCAAGCTCTTTGACGCGAAATACACCAGTCAGAACGGCTTTCGACCATATTAGAAATTCTAGTTTCGCCACTTGCAGGGAACCATTTAACTTTTTTTATAGCGTCTAAAGTTTCTTGTCTGAACTTGTCAACTTTAACAAACCATTGAGGCGTAGCACGATAAATTACCGGTCTTTTACAGCGCCAACAGTGCGGATAACTGTGTTGAATATCAGATTTTGCAAGTAACGCACCGACTTTTTCTAAATTTTCTATTACAACGGCGTTCCCTTTATAGTAAGGAATTCCGGTTAAATCAGCAACCGCTTCTGTCCAAGTTCCTTTTGCATCAAGCGGAGAAAAAATATCAAGCCCGTATTTTACACCGACCTCGTAATCCTCAAGCCCATGCCCTGGGGCTGTATGAACCGCACCTGTTCCGGCATCTGTCGTAACATGCTCACCCAAAATTATCGGAGATTTTCTCTCATATAAAGGATGTTTTGTGTTCAGGAACTCAAGATTTTCACCTTTTGTGCTGCCTAAAACTTTTATTTCGCTTTCTTCCCACTCGACGCCCTGTAAAAAGCTTGCCAAAAGTTCTTGTGCTATGACATAAACCTCGCCGTCTTTTTCAAATAAAGTATATTCTAATCTCGGATGTAAGCAAATCGCCATATTAGAAGGGATTGTCCAAGGCGTTGTAGTCCAAATCACGGAATAAACGGTTGAACAGTTGAAAGGTTGAAGGGTTGAAAGACTTTTGATTTTTTGGGTTGACTCCTCGTCAAATTGAAACCTTACGTAAATTGAAGTCGAAGTATGGTCCGAATATTCAACTTCGGCTTCAGCTAATGCAGTTTCGCAAGATGCACACCAGTAAACAGGTTTTAGCCCTTTTTCGACATATCCGTTTTTATACATTTGTCCAAAAACTCTTACCTGCTCAGCCTCATACGTAGAATCAATTGTCAAATAAGGATTTTCCCAGTTTCCTAAAACCCCTAAACGTTTAAACTCTGTTTCTTGACCTTTTAGGTTCTTATGAGCAAATTCCCTACACTTTTGACGAAGTTCAACAGGAGTAATCGCTTCACGTCCGCCCTTAATGTTTTTTACAACCGCATTTTCAATCGGAAGCCCATGCCCGTCATAACCCGGCACATAAGGCGCATAAAACCCTGCTTGGGATTTATATTTAATCAAAATGTCCTTTAAAATTTTGTTCAAAGCTGTTCCGATATGAATTTTATCGGAACTTAAATAAGGCGGACCATCGTGCAAAATAAAAGAACGGGTTTTTCCCCTTTGTTCAATATTTTTTTCGTAAATATTGTTTTCAGCCCAAAAATTTTGGATTTCGATTTCTCTCATCGCCGCATTTGCTCTCATCGCAAGCGTAGTCTGCGGTAAATTTAATGTATCTTTATATTCGATTTTCTCTTTTTCCGTCATTATTTTTCCTTTTTACTTCTTCGGGCTTTTTGTCGGTGGGTTAGGGAACCCACCCTACTTTGGCTTATTGTCGGCGGGATAGCAATCCCGCCCTACTTCTCACCACTCACTTCTCACCTGTTAATAAACTCATTTTCCTGAACAGATTCAAGCACCATTGCCCCTTCAAGTTTTTTTAGTTTATGCTCCCTAACAAATTCGTGCATTTTACCATAATCAAATTCGTTTTCCCATCTCGCAATTACAACTGTTGCAACGCAGTTGCCAATCAAATTCACCGTAGTTCTTCCCATATCAAGGATTTGGTCTATTCCAAGCAAAATTGCAACCCCGATTAGAGGGATGTTGAAACTTGCCAAAGTCCCCGCCAAAACTATAAGAGAAACCCTCGGTACTGCCGCAACTCCCTTGCTGGTAAGCATTAAGGCAAGCATAATTACAAGTTGCTGCTCAAAAGATAGATGTATCCCTGCGATTTGAGTCGCAAAAAGCACGCCTAAAGCCAAATATAAAGTGCTTCCGTCTAAATTGAATGTGTATCCCGTTGGCATAACAAACCCGACAATATTTTTAGGAACACCGAATTTTTCCATTACTTCCATTGCCTTAGGTAGCGCGGCTTCCGAACTCGCCGTTGAAAAAGCAAGAATAGCAGGTTCTTTAATTGCCTTCAATAGATTTCTGAAAGAGATTTTAACAATCTTACACGCAATAAACAAAACGATAGTAACAAATAAAGCAAGAGCAAAATAAAGTGAAAAAATAACTTTTGCATATCCCGCTAAAATTCCAATCCCATTTTCACCTACAGTAGCAGCTATTGCGCCAAAAATCCCTATCGGTGCAAAGTACATAACGTATTCGGTAAATTTAAACATTATTTCAGAGAGTGAGGTTAAAATATCCAAAACAGGTTTTGCTTTTTGTCCCACCGCACAAATCGCAAGAGCCATAAATATAGAAAAGACAACAATTTGTAACAAGTTGCCTTCTGCCATTGATTGGACGATGCTTGTCGGGAAAATATCAATAAGCATCCCTGAAAGTGAATGATGTGTTTGAACTGTCGCCATTTGATTAGCAGCTTGTATATTAGCCGGATTTACGACTACACCGAAACCCGCCCCCGGTTGAAATATATTGCCAACAGAAAGACCGATAATGAGTGCAAGAGTTGTTACTATTTCAAAATAAATAAGAGTTTTTAAGCCGACTTTACCGATACTTTTCACATCGCCGTGACCTGCTATTCCGATAACAAGAGTTGAAAACAACAAAGGCGCGACAATCATTTTTACCATTCTCAAGAAAACAACTGCTAAAGGATGAAGTCTTTGTGCAAAATCAGGTGCAAGCCATCCGACAATTAGCCCCAATATTAAGGCTAAAAATATCATAGTTGTAAGTTTTGAACTTTTCAAATAATCCTCACTTTGTATTTTTTTATATGTAATTCAGCATATAGGGTAAAAACTCTGACCCAACTTTTTTATATTATACAACAAACACACTTTTATGGACAATTTCGCCTCAGCGTATATTTACAAAATTGCAAAAAAAAACAAAATCGTATAAAATAAGTGCATGCAATATAAATTTTTAAATATTTTTTTAGATCCAAAAGAATTATTGATGCAGGCAAAAACAAACATAAATCCTTTTTTGCTTGAAAATAATTCTTCTCAAATTGAAAAAATTTATAATTTCTTTAAAAGTGACATAAATTTGCTTTTTGTTAATGGTTTTTCAGGCACAGGAAAAGCAAAAATCATTAATTATTCGACCGCGTTTTTATCTTCAGAAGCAATTTTGCTGAAATATAACTGCTTTAATTCTACGGTGCTGGATGATATTTTGCTTTCGTTTTTTAGTGAATTTAAAAAATTATCATCACAAAATATTATTTCAGAACCACAGATTAGGACAGAAAATTTCACACAAAAAGTTAATTCCTATTTTTCTCAAATAGAAAAACCTTTTGTGATAATTTTAGATTCGTTCGAAGCCGTTTTGGAAGAAAATCGCCAAGAAATCCTCGATTTTATTTTTCACTTAAATTCTATGCAGAAAATTAAAACTATCATAATCGGCAGAATTTTTGAAAATAAATATTTTAAAGATATCCAAATCGAAAGAGTTACTATACCGGCTCTTGAGAGACAATTTTTTGAGAAATATCTTAAATCAGAGAAAATTAAGACCTCAAATGCTACTTTAGACGAATTTTATAAGCATACTCGCGGATACTACTTTTTCACCGCTCTTTCTCTAATTCTGATGAAAAATCAGAAATTATCACTAATAGAGTTTTTCACCAAATTCACTAACAGTTACCTTCCCTTTCATAAATTTTTAGAAAAACAGGCTCTAACCTTAATTCCGGCAACCGAAAGAAATTTGTTTTGGTTCTTGTCCACAATCAGACATCCGATTAGTATAGATTTGCTTAAAAAACTTAACTTTTTTGATGAGGAAAAATTTGAACTTTTGATTGATAACCTTCTTATTATCAGGGATGATTCTCAAATTTATATTCGGGATTATCTTAAAGAGGAAATTGGGGACGTAATTTCTTCGCATATTTTGCAAAGGATTCGACAATACATAATCGATTTATATCTGACACAATTGCCTTTAAAACCTCTGGAGCGAAATATTTGTATCTCAAGGCAAACCATGCGAAAAGAAATTGAATACCACAAACTTTTCCTGCCTAAAAAACCCAAAACTATTACAAATACAGCTATTGATATTAATTATTTATCCTACGCAACGATTTTTGATGTTGATGTCAAATCAAAAGCGGACGAAGTTCAAGAGGAAAAGCAAAAAAAAACGGTTTACCCTCAAAGTGAGTTCCCGCAAAAAAGAAATATAAAAATTAATCCAGAAAATTTACCTTATCAACAAAATGAAAAAAAATCTAACTTAGCCGACTTTAATAATGAAATCCCATCTGCAATCAAGAATCTTACCCTAAAAGAAATTATTGAAGAGGCAAAGGAAGCTGAACTGGATTATGATTATTTAAACGCCGTTGATTTGTACCAAAAAGCACTTTTACTAAAAGATGACAAACATTATCAGTCTTACCTGCCTTTAATTCACACCAAAATAGCTTATGCCTACAGAAAAATGTCAGATTATGAAAATTCCCTCAAATATTATGAATTAGCACGCCAAATTTATGAAAATACAAATGATTTTGTCAAAGTTAATTATATAAAATTCAATATTGCAAAAATCTTTTATGAAACTTACAAAATAGACAATGCAAAGGAAATATTACTCACAATTACCAAATCAGAGGATACGCCGGAAATTTTGGCGCTAAAATGCTATCTTCTGCTTGCCAATATTGAAGAAGGTTTATCTAGTCTACAAAATGCTTTTGAGTATTACAAATGTGCGATTGCACATTCTAAAGAAGTAACTAACATAGAAGTATTATCCGAACTTTATTTTAAATATGCACTCATAATGGATGATAAAAATGATACACGAACGGCGATAGAATTTTATACAAAATGCATTAATTTAAGCGATGATTTAAATATCAACAAATTTCTTTCGCCGACCTACTCAAATATGGCGACTTTATATTTAGAAAAAAATGATATAGAAAATGCCGTAAAAAATTACATAAAAGCCTATGAAATCGATAAGCAAGGCAATAATGTAGAGGGACTATACTATTCGTCTTCAAAATTGGCTTCTGTATTGCAAAGAAAACAACCGCAAGAAGCGATTAAATATTTTAATACGGCTTTGGATTGCGCGACGTTAACGAACGATGTTTTTTATATTGTATCGGCTTCTCTGGCAATCGGAGATTATTACTATGACCAAAAACAAAACGAAATTGCATTAAAATATTATATTCAAGCCCTTGATTTAGCACAAAATGATTTCAGTCGAGATAATATCAACAAAATTAATATAAGAATTAACGACATAAAGTTTAGAATGGGTGTTGAAAACTTTGAAAAAGTAATCGAAATTATAAGACAGGAAACCGAGCAAGAACATGAATGAAACCCAAGTCCAAATATTAAAACAAAAGCTGGAATTTGATTTGTCCGAGGCTAAAATAAAAATTTACAGTAAATATGAGGATTTTTTTCTTCAAAAAAATGCCCATACTAATCTTATTTCAAAGAACGACGAAAAATTATTGTTTGAAAAACATATTTTTGATTCGCTTGCGATTAATTTATTCTTAAAAGACAGGCATGGTAAAACTCTGGAAAGGTTATTGGATATAGGTACAGGAGGCGGATTTCCATCAGTACCGATTGCAATTTTTTATGAAAATATAAATGTTTTTGCAATCGACAGTATCAGAAAAAAAATTAATATAATCGAAGAATTTAAATCGGATTTGGAATTAGATAATTTGTTTCCTATATGTGATAGGGTGGAAAATTTACAATTAAAAAACAACAGACAATCTTACGATTATGTTACAACAAGGGCTGTTGCGCCGCTTGAAACTATTTTAAAATACGCAATTCCGAATTTAAAAGTCGGCGGACATTTTATTGCCTACAAGTCAAAAAAAGCTTTGACTGAAATAAAAGATGCTGAAAGAACCGCAAAATTACTCAAAGCGAAAATGGTTGATATAATTGAGTATGTTTTACCTTTAGAGGAAATTCATGAACGAAATTTAGTGATTTTCAAAAAAATATAAAAAAGTAGGGTATGGTTAAACCCACGCCCTACTTTTAAACTGTCTATCGATGAGATAGTAATCTCACCGCGAAGATTTAGGCTACATCATGCCGCCCATTCCTCCCATACCGCCCATGCCTGCCATAGCGGACATATCAGGTGAAGATTTATCTTCTGCTATTTCAACAACTGCAGCTTCTGTTGTTAATAACATAGAAGCGACAGATGCCGCGTTTTCAAGCGCAGAACGGGTAACTTTTGCCGGATCAACAATCCCTGCCTTAATCATATCTGTGAACTCATTTCTCAAAGCATCATAACCGAAAGAACCTTTTTCAGCTCTAACTTTGTCTATTACAACATCGCTTTTTGCGCCTGCGTTACCTGCGATTAGTCTCAAAGGAACATCAAGTGCAAAGGTTAAAATTTTGAATCCGATTTTTTCATCGTCAGTCGTGAATTCTACAGACGATATTTTACTTTCAAGCTCTTGTTGAACTCTTACAAGTGCAACACCGCCGCCTGCAACAATACCTTCTTCGTTAGCCGCGCGAGTTGCATTAAGCGCATCTTCTATTCTTAACTTTCTTTCTTTTAATTCAACTTCAGAAGCAGCACCGACTTCAATTACAGCAACTCCGCCTGAAAGTTTAGCGACACGTTCTTGAAGTTTTTCTTTATCATAATCCGAATCAGAAGCTTCAATTTGTTTTCTAATCAATTTAACTCTGTCTTGTACTGCTTGTTTTGTTTCGTTTCCTACAACAATGGTTGTTTCATCTTTTGTAACCGTAACACGCTTTGCAAGTCCCATCATTTGAGTTGTGACGTTTTCAAGCTTAATCCCAAGTTCTTCTGTGAACATTTCACCGCCTGTTAAAATAGCAATGTCTTCAAGCATAGATTTTCTTCTGTCGCCAAAACCCGGTGCTTTAACCGCAACTGCTCTTAAAACTTTCCTCATAGTATTAACAACAAGAGTTGCCAACGCTTCGCCCTCAACGTCTTCTGCTATTAATAATAATGAGCGTCCGTCTCTTGCAACCTGCTCCAAAACAGGTACCAAATCAGCTATTAAGTTAATTTTTTTGTTTACACAAAAAACGTAAGCATCTTCTAAAACAGATTCCATTCTTTCAGCATCCGTCACAAAATAAGGTGAAATATACCCCTTGTCGAATTGCATACCCTCCACAACTTTTAAATTAGTTCCGAAAGATTTTGATTCTTCGACAGTAATAACGCCATCATGACCCACTCTGTCCATTGCTTCGGCAATTAATTCGCCGATTTCTTTGTTATTTCCCGCTGAAATTGTTGCAACTTGTGCCGTTTCTTCTTTTGTACTAACCGATTTTGACATAGATTTGATTTTTTCGACTGAAAGTTCAACCGCTTTGTCAATCCCACGTTTCATGCACATTGGATTTGCGCCTGCAGTAAGATTTTTTAAGCCTTCTTTAACAATTGCTTGAGCCAAAACACTTGCTGTTGTTGTACCATCACCTGCAACATCATTCGTTTTAGAAGAAACTTCTTTCAACAATTGAGCGCCTGCGTTTTCAAGCCCGTCTTTAAGCTCGATTTCTTTTGCAATGGTAACACCGTCGTTAACGATTTGCGGTGCGCCGAATTTTTTTTCTAATATTACGTTGCGGCCTTTTGGTCCTAACGTTACTTTTACAGCGTCTGCTACTGCGTCAATCCCTTTTAAAAGGCTTTTGCGAGCTTCTTCCTGAAATACAATACGTTTTGCCATTTTTATTTTCTCCTTTTTTTTTTACACTTCAACACGAAATTGTTTTAATTCCGCCTTTACCAGTTTTTCCAAATTACTACTTTACTTTTTCAGGGCTTTTTGACGGTGGGTTAGGGAACCCACCCTACCGTTTGCCGTTTACTCAATTACTCCCAAAACATCCTTGATTGAAAGGATTTTTAAAGTTTTGTTGTCTTCTTTTACGTCTGTTCCAGAATATTTTGCGAACAAAACAATATCACCGACTTTAACGTCCATTGGTTCTCTTTCGCCGCTGTCAAGAGTTTTGCCTGCACCTGTCGCAACGATTTCGCCTTTTTGTGATTTTTCTTTTGCGCTATCCGGAATAAAAATTCCGCCTGAAGTTTGTTCTGTGTCTTCAATTACCTTAATAACAATTCTGTCTGCCAGTGGTCTGATTGCCATGCTTGTTCACTCCTTCTTTTCTTACTATACGTTTTATTTTGATGTCGGGCAGGAATGCCCGACCTACTACTTTATTTATACCTCAAAAAATTCTAATAAAATACAAATTTAAGGAAAAATTAATAATTTAGACTTGTAAAAATGTCCTAATTATTTTTATTGTATAATTACACTATGAAGGCAAAAAAAACAATTCAAGAATTAAGCGCATATCCTGTTTCACTTTTTGATGAAGAAGGTTATTTAAAAATAGACAGCAACGAAAGTGATTTCGGACCTTCACCAAAAGTTCTTGATACTCTGCGCCACGTTGAACCGCGTGATGTCCAGTATTATCCGTTTTATGGCGAATTATTAAAAAAAATAGCGAATTTTCATGGGGTAAATATTGAAAATATAATTCTTACGGCAGGTGCCGATGAGGCAATAAGCTCAATTCTCGGTACTTTTTTGGAAGCGGGACAAACCGTTCTAACTGTCACTCCGTCTTTTGTCATGCCCAAAATTTATTCAAAGATTAATGGGCTTAAATATCTGGAAATTCCTTATGAGGATAAATGGCAATTCCCTAGCAAGAAATTTATACAAAATATTGATAATGCAGATTTTATACACATTACAACCCCAAACTCACCTACAGGAGAGGTGAGTTCACAGGAGGTTATCGCACAAATTATTGATAAATCCGGCGATAAAGCCGTATTGATTGATGAAACTTACGCAAATTATTCGGGTATAACCAATCTGGAGTTGACAAAAACAAACGAAAACGTTTTTATCGTCCGTTCGTTTTCCAAAGATTTTGCACTTGCGGGGCTAAGGCTCGGCTATATTGTTTCAGCAGAACAAAATATTAAAAACCTAAGAAAATATCTCAGCCCTTACAATGTTTCTAATTTGACTGTTAAAGCAGGAATTGCGGCACTTGATGATATTAAGTATTTTGAAGATGTTAAAAGCGAGATGGAAAAATCAAAAAAAGTTTTATCAGATGGGTTAGAAAAATTAGGCGCAAAAATTTATCAGTCAAAAACAAATTTTATATGCGTTGATTTTGGTGAGAAAGCAGATTTTATTTACAAAAAATTATTAGATAACAAAATCAAGGTTAAATATTATCGCAAAAGAGAAATGCTTGAAAACTGTTTCAGAATTACCGTTCCAAGGCTTGAAAACACCTTAAAAATATTGGAAACGTTAAAAATAAAACCAACTATTATTTTTGATGTGGACGGGGTTTTAATGGATGCTTCAAAATCTTATAGGGTGGCTGTGCAAAAGACTTTTAACCATTTTTCCAATAAAGATGTTTCATCAGAGGAGCTTTCGGCTGCGAAAAAACTCGGTGGACTTAATAATGACTGGGATTTAACCGAATTTTTGTTGAAAAAATATGGGTATGAAATAAATAAAGATGAGATTGTCGAGATTTTTCAAGCTTACTACACAAAGCTGGCAGAAATAGAAGAACCGCTTGTTGATTGCGAATTTTTTGAAAAGTTGGCAAAAAATTATAATTTATCCGTATTTACAGGGCGTTTAAGACAGGAGGCATTTTTCACTCTTGATAAACACAATTTTACGAAATATTTTTATCCGATAATTACCATGGATGAAGTCGGGCTTCATCGTCAAAAACCTGATTGCTTGGGACTCGAAATTATTAAAGAAAAAATCATTACCGATAAGATTTATTACTTGGGTGATACGGTTGATGATATGGTTTGTGCTATAAGCGCAAATGTAGCAGGAATAGGGATATTACCTCCACAGGATAAATCAGACGATTTGAAAAACCTGTTGAAATCTAAAAATGCCATGGTAGTATTAGAACAGGCAACTGATTTAGGAAAATTTTTAGAAGAACTAGAGGATGGCTATGCGAAAAAGTGAAAAGATTAGAAAAACACTCGAAACTGAAGTGAAGATTGAATTAAATCTCGATGGAACCGGCAAACGAGAGATTGAAACTCCAATAAAATTTTTTACGCACATGTTGGAACAATTCGCCGCACACGGCGGATTTGATTTAAAAATTAATGTGCAATCACATGATAAAGACAACCACCACGTTGTCGAAGATGTTGCGCTTACGCTTGGTGAAGCTTTCAAAGATGCTTTGGGTGATAAAAAAGGGATAAATCGTTATGGAAGTTTTATTTTGCCAATGGATGAGGCACTTTCGCTTGCGGTAATCGATTTGAGCGGACGTGTCTTTTCCAAGGTGGAGATTAACATTAAGGACGAAAAAACATCTGATTTTGAAACGATTTTGCTTCCACATTTTTTCAATAGTTTTGCGCAAGCTAGCCAGTCGACAATCCACATAAAAATGCTTGATGGTAGTGACACTCACCACATAATCGAAGCGGTTTTTAAATCCTTTGCAAGGGCTTTGAAGATTTCTTGCGCGATTAATGAGAATAACAAAGACATAATTCCTTCGACAAAAGGGATTTTGTAAGGAAAAAAGGGGAACAGAGGTATGGAAGGATAGAGATAGGGCTTGGGTAAGCGGTAAACAGTAAACGGCGGCAAGAAGCCCTAGGTCGTTAAAGTAGGGTGGGTTCCCTAACCCACCGACAATAAACCCCAAAGAAGTAAAAAGGAAAAAGTAAGCAAGAACGACAAAACCGTTTACCGTTTACTTCGTTTAAACCCATCAACCATTCAACTAAAAAAGGAGCTACAATGAAAAACGCATCAAACACGTGGATTTATGGCGATAATGTCGATACTGACGTCATAATTCCGGCAAGATATTTAAATACATCTGAACCGAGTGAATTGGCGAAATTTTGCATGGAAGACATTGACAAAAATTTTGCAAAAGAGGTTAAAGAGGGCGATGTCATTGTAGCAGGTGAAAATTTTGGCTGCGGTTCTTCCAGAGAGCATGCTCCGATTGCAATTAAGGCATCGGGAGTTAAGGCGGTCATTGCAAAGAGCTTTGCGCGGATTTTTTTTAGAAACGCAATAAATATCGGGCTTGTAATACTCAAAAACAGTGAATTACCCGATGAAATAACAAAGGGTGATGAGATAGAAGTCGATATTGAAAACGGTACAATCAAAAATTTATCTACAGGTAAAAAATATTCAACGACTGCTTATACAGGTTCGATTAAGGAATTAATCGACATCGGCGGGTTGATTAATTATACAAAAGAGAAATTGAAGAGTTAGTCTAGGAAACATTTATCAAGCGAGCATTTTTAAATTATTCAATATTTCTTCGTTTTGAGGGTCAATGCATAAAATATCTTCATAAAGCTTGATAGCACCTTCTTTATCCCCTTTGTGTTCAAGCATAAGAGCTAACTTTCGTTTTGCATCAATAAAGTTAGCATCCGCATTGACGGCCTTTCCGATATGCAATAGCGCATTCTTTTGGTCCTTTTGGACCTCGTATAGAAGACCTAATTTATAGTGGGCATGCGCATTCTCGGGGTTATATTTTAAACATTCAATAAGAGCTTTCTGTTGCTCATAAATACTGTCAATTTCCTCGTAACATTCGGCTAATGCATAGTAGTATTCAGAAGTTTGCGGATCCAATTCAATTGCTTTTTTATATTGCAGTATTGATTCATTAAAGTTTTTTATTAATTTATTAACAGTTCCTAAAAGGTAATAAATACAAGGATTTTGGTTGCAATATTTTAATGCGGTTGTAAAGTTTTCAAAACAGTTTTCACTGTCATTTTGCGAGAATAAATGCATAGCCCAGTTGGAATATATATTGCTCAGTTCAAAATAGATTTGTTTAATATCTTCGGCTTTAGCAATATCAAGAATTTCATTATATAAAAGGATAACCGCTTTAAAATTTTTGTCCATTTCGTAAGCTCTAGCAAGCATTTTTTTCAATCTAATATTTTCAGAATCCCCATTAATTAGTTCATTTAATAACTCTATCCCCTCATCAATCCTCCCCTCATCAAGCAATATTTGAGTAATATCTTCTTCGGCGTGAGCAGCATCAGCTAAGGGATGGGCTTTTATTAAATTGGCATATTCTAAAGCGAACTCATAATTTTTCATGACAGAATAGGTTTCCATAAGGGTCGTCATAGCCCATAAACCATTTTCATCAGCAAAATGTGTTTCAGCTATTTCATTTGCCAGCTTAATCAATAGCTCATACTCCGAAGTCGTTTTATATAGTCCAATCAGCCTTTTCTTAACACTGATATCTTCAGGATAAATTTCTAAAATTTGTTCATATTCTTTTATAGCTAAATCGAATTCTTTAAATTCAGAATGTATTTCAGCACGTATAATTTTGTTTTTTACTTTTTCTTGGTTACTGTCGAGGAAGTCTTCAAGCGTTTCATACATTTTTATTGCTGATCTTTTTTGATTGGTTTTAAAATAAATTTGGGCAAGTTCCTTTATTGCTATTACATTATTGGCATCTTCGCCTAAAATATGTTTTAATACAGTTATGGCTTTCGTTGGTTTTTCGATTTCCATATAGCAATTAGCGATAAATAATTGCATTTCAAAATTATGGGGTTGATGTCCGATTATAATTTCAGCCTGTTCTATTGCATCATAAATTTTTCCTGAATTGTAAAGTGATTTTGTCAAAATAATTCTGACCCCGTCATCACTTCTTTTCAGTTCTAAATAGTTTTTTGCTAAATTTTCAACTATATTATATTTTTTCTGTTTATGCAAAATACTTATTTGTTCCACAAGTTCGTCAGAAGTTATTTGAAGTTCATTATCTTTATTGCCTTTTTCTGAACTACTCATTAATGCGTACATGAAATAGATTAGTCCGGCTATAACAAAAACGATAAAAAATAGAAAAATAAAATCACTCATCGCGGACCTTTCTTTATAACGATATCTCTATATTATATACTATTATCATACAAAAATAAACCCTTTATTATTTTAAATTATAATTTCCTCTTTACATTTCATAAAAATATATTAATATAGATGGTATGAAGAAGATTTTTATTGTTCTTATATTTTTATTTTTTGTACCGGCTTTGCCGATTTTGGCTGAAGATGCCACAGGCAGTGGTGGGATTGAAGACACCATGCAATATACCAATTCTGTTGATAATGCATTTTTAGGCCAAAAAAAAATTACGGATGAGGAGTTTCAAAAAGCTTTGTCTGAAGTAAGAGGTAAGCAAAAAAGAGGGAAAAAAGCCAAACCTTTTGCGGGGAAAGACGTAAACGAAGAAAATGACGGCGGGTACTTGGATGAAACAGCACAAAAAAACCTTCTTTTGGGTGTTCCTGTTTGCTTAATAAATGGTGATGGAACTGAAATTCCTGTCGGACATTACAAAATCGTAGGGGAAAAAATCAAAGACAAGGTGTATTTAGATTTTTATCAGTCTTACACCCTTGTGGCAAAAGTTCCTGCAATAGAGACTACCAGCGATTTTGATGAAACTGCGCTTAATTTTGTAAAAATACGTCCTTATAACGAACGGGGGATTAAGCTGATTTACGGTTCCATGGATTTTAACGCATATACGTTTATAAAAATGAAGACCGAAATTTCTGATTAAACATTGTTTTTACTAAAACCGACAAAGCTATAGGATTTATTAAAAGATTTCTGCACTATTTCGAGAGTAAACTTTTATAAAATGAGGTTTTATAATTTTATGTGTAATTAAGTGCTTTTAAAAAAACTTTAGTAACCGCATGAGGGCGATTACGTGCACCCAACTTTAAACAAATTCTTGTTACATTGGTTTGAACAGTCCTGATAGATATTTTTAACGATTGAGCAATTTCTTTATCAGGCAATCCACTTGCAATAAGCACTATAATTTCCGTTTCTCTCCTACTTAATTTCATTTTTTTCTCCATATGTGCTATTTAACCAAGAATGATAAAAAAATTCAGAATAGTTTTATATGGAAATTCTTATTAAGGTTAATTTGGGCGATAAAAAAGCCTCCGAATAATTGTAAGAAACCTTTTTAGATTTTTTGACAAAATGCAGAAGCCTTTTTACCTCAGAAACCAAAGCAAGCCAAAGCTTAAGCGTATTTTTTTTTGATTTCAAAGAAGCAAGAAAATTCAGTAATATTTTTAAAGAGGCACGTGATGAAATGCTGCAGGTTATCTTACAAATCCTGAAATATACGATTCCATCAACGAGTTGCTGTAAACCTTCAGAGATTGTAGTATGGCAATTTGCTTGCCCATTTCCAATTTGTAAACCTCCCAAATATTAAAAAAAAATAAATATAGCTTGTTTATGCGTTTTGTTAAACTATAATATTAATTGTATATACAAATAAGGTGAAAATATGAAACATAAAAAAGAAAAAGAGCACGCAGAAAACCCGTTCACAGAACAGGAAAAACAAGAAGCCTCGATAGAAACTGCTCAAGAAGCTGAAAACAAGCTCCAACAAGATTTTGATAATTTGAATAATCAATATTTAAGACTGGCAGCTGATTTTGACAATTATCGCAAGCGTCAAGCGCAAGAACGCGAAAACCTGCTCAAATATGGTGCGGAAGAATCTCTAAAAAAAATAATTGACGTTTTAGATAACTTTGACAGAGCAAAGCAAGCTATCCAAAACATAGATGACGTCACTCAAGTCAAAGAAAGTTTTAATTTATTGTATAACCAAATTTTTGATAATCTTTCAAAACTTGGGCTTGAAGTAATCGAGTCTCAAGGTAAGGAATTCGACCCAAATTTTCACGAAGCGGTTATGCAGACACCGAGCGAAGAATATCCGGAAAACTTTATAATAATGGAGTTACAAAAAGGCTACAAGCTTGGTGATAAAGTTTTGAGACCAACGCTTGTAAATGTGGCAACGGCTGGAGAGTAAAAAGAAAAAGGCAAAAAGGAATTAAATTTAAAATGGATTATTACGAAATACTGGGCGTAAGTAAAAACGCTGAAAAAGACGAAATAAAAGGTGCTTTTAGAAGAAAAGCCAGAGAATGTCATCCGGATGTAAATAAAGCCCCTGATTCCGAATCAAAATTTAAAGAATTAGGCAAAGCTTATGAAACATTAATGGACGATGATAAGCGTTCATTGTATGACAGATATGGTGAAGACGGGCTTAAAAACGCAGGATTTGATTCAAGCGGACCATTCGCAGGCGGATTTGGAGATTTGAACGATATTTTCAACTCATTTTTCGGTGGGTTTGGATTTTCACAAAGGCAGGTTGACCCAAATGCTCCGCAACAAGGCGAAGATTTAAGAATCGACATAGAAATCGGTTTCAAGGATGCAGTTTTTGGAATAGAAAAAACAATTACGATTGATCACCTTGAAACATGTCAGGCATGTAAAGGCTCAGGTTCCGAACCCGGAAGTAGACCCGTAACCTGTCCGACTTGTAAAGGCTCAGGTAAAATTCAGCAAACAACTCAGACCATCTTAGGACATTTCACCCAAGTTACGACCTGCCCTGATTGTATGGGCAAAGGCGTTAAAATCCAAAATCCTTGTAAGGCATGCAAGGGTTATGGACGGATTGAAAAAGAGAAAAATATTGAATTAAAAATCCCCGCAGGAGTTGATAATGGCTCAAAAATGCGACTTTCGCATGAAGGCGATTCCGGCAAAAACGGAGGACCTGAGGGGGATTTGTATGTTGTTTTACACGTTAAATACTCCGAGTACTTCAAGCGTGAAGGAGTGAATGTTTTTACTAACCTTGAAATTTCACCGGCACAAGCGGTTTTAGGCGATGAAATTTCTATTGAAACACTTGACGGGGAAAAACAAATTTCAGTTCCTGCAGGAATTCAAAGTTCTCAGCCTATTAAAATAAAAGGTGCCGGCGTTCCGTATTTGGGGAAAAGTTCGCAAAGAGGCGACCATATAATTATTGTTGAAGTTAAGACGCCGACCAACTTGACTGAAGAAGAAAAACAGATTTATAAAAAATTGTATGAAATAACAATGAAGAAAAAGCACCACGAAAAAGAAAGCCTTATTGATAGGGTAAAAGGTGCGTTCGGGGGATAAATTAAATAGTTGTATTTGTGAATAAATAAGGAGGATATATGGCAAAGGAATGTAGTTTTGATGTGGTTTCAGAATTCAATAAGCAAGAACTCGTTAATGCGGTTGATCAAGTTAAAAGAGATATTATTTCAAGATTTGATTTGAAAAATTCCAATTCGGAAATAGAATTGGAAGCGGATAAAACAATCACAATTACAACAAGCGACGATATGAAGCTTAGAAATATTTTAGACATTTTGCAAACAAAATTAGTTAAAAGAGATTTGAGTATAAAAATCCTTGACCCACAAACTATGGAAAACGCTTTGGGCGGTAAAGTAAGACAGGTTTACAAACTAAGAAAAGGATTAACGCAGGAGCTCGCAAAAAAAATAGTTTCTGATATTAAAGATTCTAAGATTAAAGTTCAAGCCTCTATTCAAGGAGATCAGGTCAGAATTTCAGGGAAAGATAAAGATGATTTACAAGCAGTGATTAAGCTTTTGAGAGATAATTCGGAAAGCTATGATTACCCGCTACAATTTCAGAATTACAGATAAAAAAAGAGAGCCCTAGGGCTCTCTTTTTCCTAAATTAAACACTTATACAGTTGTTTAAATACTCAATGGTATTTATTTTTTCGTCATATAAGTATTTAATAAAGTTCAAGTAAGAATAGTCATAAGAACTGACAAGTAGGTTTATTTCAAAGCCGTCAGCGCAGAATGGTTCGTAATCGTAAACAACGTAGCTGTTGTATTTGCTTTTCCACTCTTTGCGTTCTATTCTGCTGTTATTTTCTTCAATTACACCTTCAAGCCATGAAACAATATCCTTGTTAATATTTTTTAATTCCATATGACCGTACTTACTACAGTCAGTTTGACAATTTTCCATTAACATAACCATCACTCCCAATGTATTGAGTACGATTGAAATAAAGACATTTATTTCTCCTATCAGGAATAAGTTTAAATGCTTTTGCATTGTAAAAAATCCCCTTTTAGACTATAACCAAATACGATAAGTGGGTAGTCTTACGAAGTGAGAGATGAGAGGTTATAAGTTGAAGAGTCGAACAGTTGAACAGTTGAACAGTTGAACAGTTGAACGGCAGCTCGGAGGTTTGGAATCTTGATAATGCAATATTTTAACCAGCTAAGCCTCCAAGCTTCTAAACTCTTTCCCTTTTCCCTTTTTCCTTTTCCCTTTTCCCTTTTTCCTTTTTCCTCCTTTCTACTCACCATATAAAGATTATGTAAGGAAAACGGATTTTGTTTATTTTTTACCATATAATGATATTAAGTAGAAGAAACATTGGAGGTATAATGCAAGCTGTACTTAACAAAATAGAAAATTCAACAAGTTCAATTCAATATTTTTTATCCAAATTAGAAACCGCTGATAATATAGCTAAAAATGAAATCGAAAATATGTTAGTCAATATCGGTAAAAACGCGGTTCCTGAGTTGGTGGACCAACTTCAAATAATTCAAGGTGTTAAGCGTGGAGTTGTTGCGATGACGCTTATCAGAATCGGTGATGATTCTGTCGAATATCTTAAAAAGGCGGCTCAAAACAATAAGGATTTTGAATGGGTTGCCAGATATCTTATCACTGAAATCAATGGTAAAGCGGCTTAGATTTAAAGTTTAATAAAAAAGTGGTTTGCGTAAGTGAGCCACTTTTTTTTATTTTAATACATTTGACCTATATCTCGTCTGAATTTCATTCCTTCAAAACTAATCATAGAAATTTCTTCATTCAAATCCTCTAAAGCTTTTGACAGAACTCTCGCTGTTTTGGTTATTACAAGTGCTCTTTCGCCCACTGTTTCGTACTCTAAATATATATTTTTTTTAGTTTTAAAGTGTGCGATTTGAGTGCTTTCATCTAAATCATCAAGCCCTGAGATAATCGCTTCTTTTTTCTTACTCAAAAGGACGCTTGAAACTGCGTATCTATCGGAAATATCAAGTTGTGCATAATCATCCGTAAAGGCTCCAATAACACATGCTTGAAACAGATGGTAAAGATTTTCATTCAAAAGTGTCAAAATCCCTTGACTATCCGGCACTCGTAAAAACGAATTAAACTCAATTACAAACAACTGTTCTTCTCTCGTCATTATTAAATCTACGCCTAAAATGCCGACATAGGGGGTTCGTTCTCTAGCCAGAGTATTTAATGTCGGGTAAATTATTTGTTGTAAAATTCTTTGTTCTATTTGTTTAGAAACTTTGTAATCAGGGGTTATTGCCCCCATACCTTCAGTTATAAGTCCGCCATTACCCTCAAGTTCCTGTTTATAAGTTGCAACGCTGCCCAATGGGAGTGCGTGATAGCCGTCAGTTATTACGTAAAAAGAGAATTCATGTCCCAAAACATAGTTTTCTACGATAACTTTCTTTTCTCCACCATCAAATAATTCTTCAATAAATGCTTTAGCTATTGAAAAAGCATTACAAACTAAAACACCTTTTTCTTGATATTCATCCGTTTTAATGACCACTGGCATGTTCGACGTTTTTACGTAATCAATTGCCAGAGACGGCTTGTCAAAAATTCCAAACTTAGGGCAAGGGATTCTGGTTTTGTACATGAATTTTTTACCGATTGATTTGCTCAAACAAATGCTTGCGCTTTCTTTTGTCGGTGCGAATATCATTTGATTATTCCGTTGAAAAATCGAGGCTATATCATTTTTTATCGCTAACTCGCTTGAAGCAATTGTAAGGTCTATAGCATTTTCCAGTGCGAATTCAAGGAGTTCTTGGACATTATTCTCTCTAATATCAACAACTGTACAAAATTCTTTCATAGCGTCATTTCCTGATGCCACAAAAACCGTTGCTATTTCGTCTAACTCTGCAATCTTCTTGGCAAGTGTATATTCGCCTGCACCAGAGCCTATTATTAAAACTTTTTTACCTATTTTTTTATTCATAAAATCATTATACAACAAGTGAATGGAAATTTAAACTAGAAGACTGATGGAATACCACCGGGTTTCTAGTGCAGAAATTCAAGCAAAATTTTTTAAAGACCTTAAAACCAATTAGGTACTTTATAAAACAACAAATCCTAACAAGCTGTAGCAGGCGCAAGGCTAAAATTAAAGCCCATTTCAAGTGCTTTTAAATTTAAAGCTAAAAGGTTTTTTCTATGCTCCGGTAAAACGTTGTCCAAGGCTTTATGCAAAGCATCAACCGAGGTTAGTTTGCTGATTTTTGCCAAAAGCCCCAACGAAATTATATTTGAAATTCTTATCTCTCCGAGTTCATTTGCCAAAGCAGTTATAGGGGCAAATAAATAATTTATATCAATTCTTGATTTAATTTCTTTAACCAATGAAGAATTTGCGATTACCCAGCCACCTGCCTTGAGTTTTGGTAAGAATTTATCAAAGGAAATTTGGTTGAGAGCAATAATAAAATCGGCATCCTGTTTGTTGACGGAACTAACTTCGTCTTCGGAAGTTACAATCTCACAATTAACCGTTCCTCCGCGCATTTCTGCGCCATAACACGGATACCAAGTTACATTTTTTTCATCCAGCATCAATGCATTTGCAAGTACTTCTCCTGCTAGTAAAATTCCCTGTCCGCCAAAACCGGCGATTACTACGTTTTTTTCTGTCATAATTAAATCCTTAACCTTCTAAACCTCTTTATAAACCCCAAGCGGATAAACTTGAAATAACTCATTCCTCACTCTTTCATGCGACTCTTGTGGTGTTAAATGCCAGTTTGTCGGGCATGTTGACAAAATTTCCACAAATCCAAAGCCTAAACCTTGCAATTGAACTTCAAAAGTTTTTCTGATTGCCTCTTTGGTCTTTTTAATATTTGCGATGCTATCTAAAGAACATCTGGCTGAATATGCAGTCCCATCGCACAATGCTACTTGTTCTGCTATTTTTATCGGATAGCCGTAATATTCTTCGTTTCTGCCGTTGGGTGAAGTCTTTGTAATTTGTCCCATAATTGTAGTAGGTCCTGCTTGTCCGCCGGTCATGCCGTAAGTTGTATTGTTAATACAAATTGCACTTACCTTTTCTCCACGAAGTGCGGCATGCAAGGATTCTGCAAGTCCGATTGAAGCAAAATCACCGTCACCTTGATAAGTCAATACAAATTTATCTTTATTTGTGCGCTTTACGCCTGTTGCGGCAGCTAAAGCGCGTCCGTGCGGTGCTTCAACGCAATCAGTGTCCAAATAATCATATAACATTACCGAACAGCCGATGGAAGCCACTGCAATAGTTTTTTCTCGTAAATTCATTTCGTCCAAAACCTCTGCCACAAGCCTGATGGCGACGCCGTGATCACAACCGGCGCAAAATGGGAATTTCATACCTGCTTTAAGTGATTTTGGTAATTTGAATACTGATTTTTCAGTTGTCTTAATCATTTAACTATTCAACCTTTCGATTTCTGCAGCAATATCTTCTACGCTGAGCCATTGTCCCACCGATTTACCAAAAAATTCAACCGGCACTTGTCCGTTTACCGCTAGTCTTACGTCTCTGACCATTTGCCCCATGTTCATTTCAATTGTTAGAAACTTTTTTGTAGTTTTAGCTAATTCCTGATATTTTTTTGTAGGGAAAGGGTACAGGGTAATCGGTCTTAACATCCCGACTTTTAAGCCTTTTTCACGACATTGATTGATTGCTGATTTCACATTTCTTGCAATACTTCCAAAACATGTCACTATTAAATCTGCATTATCTGTTTGGTACTCTTCAAATTCTACTTCATTTTCTTCGATTTGTTTATACTTATTGAACAATGTTTCTACTCTTTCTACAAGTCTGTCTTCTTGTGGTCCAAGAGAATAAATCGCTCTGGAATCTCTATTTTTAGCACCTGTTAAAGCCCAATCTTCGATTGAAATTTCAGGATAAGGATATTCATTAAATTCTACAGGCTCCATCATTTGAGCTAAGAGCCCGTCTGCTAAAAGTATTGTAGGATTTCTATATTTTTGAGCCAAATAAAATGATTTGTAAGTTAAATCTATACATTCCTGAACGGTTGAGGGTGCTAAAACAATTATTTTGTAATCTCCGTTTCCGCCACCTATTGTCGCTTGGTTGTAATCCCCTTGTGACGGATAAATATATCCTAAACCGGGTCCTGCGCGCATGACGCTTACAAGTACCACCGGCAATTCGTCTGCCGCAATGTAAGACAATGATTCTTGCATAAGTGCAACCGCGCAAGAAGATGAGGAGGTCATTGCTTTAGCACCTGTGGAACAAGCTCCTAAAACCATATTTATTGCCGCAATTTCACTTTCGGCACAAACATAAGCCCGTTCAAGTTCTTGCATTTTTTTACTCATAAATTCGCCTATTTCACTTTGGGGCGTAATAGGATATCCAAAGTAACCATCACAGCCTGCGTTTATCGCCGCTTGTGCTATTGCATGATTTCCGGTTGTAAGTGTTTTTGTCATTATCAATCAACCTTCTTTTTAATTTTTTACTACTTCAGTTATCGCAATGTCGGGACATCTCATGGCACACATTGCACAGCCGATACATTTATTGTCGGGATCTTTAAATTCTACAGGAAAATGCCCCAGACTGTTCGGTTGGCTTCCCTTTATTATCAACTTTTTAGGGCATACATCCACGCATAAATAACATGCCTTACATCTTGTTTTGTCTAATTTTATATAATTCATCTAACCCTTATCGATTCATTTCTATTCTATCCTATACATTTTATCACAAATATGTAAGATAGGATAGAAATATTTGAAAGGATTGGCAATTTGTTTTAAAAAAAAGAGAGTTTAGAAAGAACCCTCTTTTTTATGCAAACGTTCCCGCCCCCCAGTGGGTCTTTCCGGCTTGATTTTAAAAGGAGAATATTTATAAAACAATCCCATTTCTTCGACAAATTGGTTCGAAAAATTACTCACTTCCAGCCACACTTATAAAAGATTAATGGGCAAAAGAAAATCTCAAAGTTTAATTATTTAAACTAAAAGTTTGAAATTATTCAGTGTGCTCATTGTCTTTCACACATTGTTTTTTTACAATTTTTTCTTTCATCAAAAAATAAAATGATACAAATTACGATACAAATTATCGCTGAAAGAATCCAGTACCCGATTGCACCGTTCCAACCAAATTTATCCACCATAAAACCTGTTCCTGTAGCCGAAAGCACCGCGCCGAGATAGCCAAAACTACCGGTAAAGCCCGTAGCCGCAGACGCAACTTTTTTTGAGCTGCTTTCAACCGCACAAAGTCCACCTATCATCATTTGAGGTCCATAAGTAAATGCCCCAATTAAACCTATTAAAACGAAATCCAAATTACTTACTGTATTAACTCTTAACAGCAATAAACATATAGTTACTCCGACCAAGTAAATTAAGTTAACAGGTGCTCTTTGACCTTTGAAAATCTTATCAGAAATTACTCCTGCCAAAATAGTACCCACAATCCCGAATAAAGGCAAAGCACTCAACTTCATTGCTGCAAGTTCTAAAGAATTGTGCTTAGACTCGCTAAGATATTTCACCATCCAATCCTCTGCACCAAATCTTATGATATAAACAAAAATATAAGCAATCGCAAGAAGCCATATTGTTTTGTTGAACAAAATATTTTCTTTAAAAATTTGTCCATACGAACGATTGTCTTTATCTTCTTCACATTTTTCTTTAACAGGTTCTTTTCTAAACTCCTCAACACAAGGTAACCCCAAGGATTGAGGTTTGTCCCGTAATCTGTTAATCAACCAGAACGCGGCTAATATAGCTAAAATTGACGGAATGAAAAATGCCATTTTCCATCCGTAATGGGCAACTAAATATCCTGAAATAATTACACTTAAAAAGGTTCCGACTTGATGCGAACATGACCACAATGACCACTTGGTGCCCCTTTCAGAGTTTGAATACCAATATGTTAAACTCTTTGCAACGGCAGGAAACCCGGCTGACTGAAACCACCCGTTTGCCCCCCAGAAAAATGCAAACAACCACAAAAGAACAGTACCGGAAGGTAATCCGAAAAACGATGTATGCCCCGGAGTTATAAATATTGCACTCAAGACAAAACAAATGTTCGCAATCGCACTCAATATTAATGCCGTAGGTAAAAATTTTCTTACATCAGAACTATCAGCCAAGACTCCGTTAATGAATTTGCCGATACCATAAGTTAAATAAAGCGAACTTCCCAACAGTCCCAATTCGGTGTTAGAATAGCCAAATTCAGTACTTAACCCCGGTAATGCTAAAGCTATATTTTTTTTACAAAGGTAGAATACCGTATAGCCTATGAAACAAGAATAAAAAATTCTCAAACGCCAATGTGCGTAATTTTTCTTAATTTCTTCTTCGTTGCCTGTTACTTCTTTTATCGGCGGTTCTTTAAAAAAATTCATAATAGAACTTAACATTTTCCCTCTGTTCCTTTCTTCAGCTATTTTATATTTTACATTTATCTTCTGTCTGGTTTAATTATTTGGATGTTGCGTGTTTCTGACAATTCTTGCCTTGCCTCTTTAATAGTGTTACGCTTTTCTTCTTCAAGACTTAAGCCTCCGACTAATCTGTCAATAAATCCCGTATTCAATTTTACCGCTTTTTGTAAAGCTCCAATTTCTTCTAAAATGTCTTTGATTTGCATAAAATCATATCCGAATGATTGACGAGATTGATAAACTAAAACTTCACCCGATTGCGCAGTAACCGGCATGCCTCCCAAATCAAAATGCATTTTGAATACAGAACGTAAATCTTGTAATTCAGACTGCATAACCAAAACACTTTGTTGTATTCTCAAATATCTTTCGAACAGATAATCTATATTTTCTAATTGTTTATTTTGCCAATCATATTTCTGATGGTACAATTTTTTTAATTTCGGATAAGAAAGCGCAAGCCCCATTGTATCAGCCATCGCTCTATGATGTTTTGTAAATTCGACATTAAATCTTCTAGTTAACGCCTCAAGTCCATGTGCTTCCAAATCAGGGAAAACTTCCTTAAACATTTGTTGAGTATCGATTCTAACGTTCGACAATGATTTGTTACAAACTCTCAAGCTTGCCTCGTTTAAAAAAGAATAATCAAATATCGCATTGTGCGCAACAATAGGATAATCGCCTATGAAATCAAGAATTGCAGGTAAAATTTCTTCCTCGGTAGGAGCATCTTTAACCATATCTTCACTAATTCCGTGGATAGCCATGCTCGATTTTCTAATATGTTGCTGAGGATTTATTAAAGTTTGAAATTCATCTTTAATCTTTCCGTTTTCAAGTCTGACAGCCGCAAATTCTATAATTTTTTCTCTAGTGTAGTCTAATCCCGTGGTTTCTGTATCTAGTACAATTTCTATAATTTTTTTTCTATTCATCATTCCCCCTTTATGAGGCTAATGCACAAGTCCATTTTCTTGCAAAATGTTCTTGTGCAAAGTCTCATGACGTCTAGTGTCGAATAGCTAAACGGCCCTACTCGTGCCGATTTAGCTATTCTCACTTTTGTTAGGTCGCCCACTGCACAACCAAGAAAAAACAAATTTTCTATACTTGTGCAGTGGTCTCTTTTTTAATATTATCATAAATGTAAAAATATGGATATAGTATTTATTTTATGTTAGAGTATAAAATAAACAAAGTCATAGGAGGAATTTATGTCAAACGCAATAGATATCACAGATGCAACTTTTGCATCGGAGGTTTTACAATCAACAGTACCGGTTGTTGTTGATTTTTGGGCTCCATGGTGCGGACCTTGCAGAAAACTCGGACCTGTCTTGGATGAAATTTCAGAAGAACTTAAAGAAAAAATTAAAATAGTAAAACTTAACACCGATGAAAACTTAAAAACAGCGAAAGAATATTCCATTATCGGATTGCCGAGCTTGTTGGTTTTTAAAGGCGGCCAAGCGGTAGAGAGACTTGTGGGGCTTATGCCTAAAACTTCTATCGTTTCTAATATTGAAAAACATTTATAGCGTGGGCGAAAAGTTTAAAGGTTGAATGGTTGCACTGATGGGGCATCTTTCACGAAAAACAAGTTTTCAAAAAGAGCAGTCAATGTTTTTGTGCTTTTTGCTTACTTCCCCCTCCCCTTTTTTAGCCTACTTGGAAAGTGTTGTACTTACTTATTGAACTTGCACACCTAACTTATGTAACAAATTATTTAATTACTAGCAATTATTTTATTTAGCGGTTTTATATTATTGAGGTGTTTTAAAATAATGAAACCGATAATATTCAGCCCAATAAAATATATTTCCAAACGGGATTATAGGATACCCACGCCGAAGAAGCTTCGTGAATGGACACATCCTGTCAATCCAAACCAAGATATATTCATTCGTCCAAAGGAAATTGATTTAAAAGTAAAACTGATTTTAAATCAATACCCCCAAATGGATTTGAATGATTACAGACGATTGAGCGAAACTGAAAAAAACCTTTTACAAATTAAGGCAAAGTATCTCCCCAAGGGAGATATTAAGGATAAGGCAGATATTAATGATGCAATCGCACTTACTCATACTATAATAAAAAAACTTGATGAAGAATACGGAAAAGGCAAATATGTATTCTGCTCGATTGGTCGATCTCCTGCACTGTTTGCTAATGTATTAGAGGCTATGGGTATAGAATCCAAAATTTGCCGATATTCGGCCAGAGAAGATTATAGCGAATTTAGTAGTTATAGTATTATTACTGATAAACACGAAAAGCTCCCGCACATTTATGGCGAATATAAAGATTATTTAGCCAATATGGGATTAGATTCAAAAACAATTGAAAACTCTGATAAAACATATGTCTTTGTTGACTATGTACTAGGTGGTCATAATTTAAAAACTTTTCAAGAAATAATTGAGGACCCAACAATAGGGCTTAAATTAGACAACGTCAAATTTAAAAATATGAATAAATTCTTTTATGACGAAAGCAGCTTAAAAAAAAGAGGTGTAGACGAAACTTGCCAGAGATATTTAGACTATATGGGAAATAGCACATTTAAGTCCTATGCAATTGTACCTGCAGATAAAAGCATTCCTTTTATACAAAGGCAATATTCACATGTTCGAAATAAACCTTGGAACGATGAAATAAAAATTTTCAGATTTGCTCTGTTTGATAAAATCTTGGGTGGTGGCAAAGCTAGTACGAAACATTAAAAAGAGGGGAAAACAAATTTGTTTTCCCCTCTTTTTTGTTATCTGATAAAAATTATCTTTTTGAGAACTGGAATTTCTTTCTAGCTCTTTTTCTACCATATTTTTTACGTTCTTTAACTCTCGGGTCTCTTGTTAAAAGACCTTCAGAACGAAGAACATTTCTGTACTCTTCGCTGATTTTAACCAACGCTCTTGAAATACCATGTTTAATCGCTCCGGCTTGAGCAACGATTCCGCCACCCACTGCCTTAACTCTTACATCATATTTTTCTTGATTATCAGTCAAAACAAGTGGCTTGAAAACCAACATCTCAACCGCAGGTCTGTTTCCAAGGTAGCTTTGCAAAGTTTTTCCGTTAACAAAAATTCTTCCTTTGCCTTTTACGAGTTTAACAACAGCGATAGAGCATTTTCTGCGTCCTGTAGCCATAGTTTCAGTTGCTTGTGCCATTATTTAGCCTCCTTATTAAGAGTAATCGGTTGTTGAGCCGCATGCGGATGTTCGCTTCCCGCATAAACTTTTAACTTTTGGAACTGTTCATCACCCAAAGTATTGTGAGGCAACATGCCTTTAACCGCTTTTTCAAGAGCTAACGCAGGATTTTTTGCCATTAATTCTTGGAAACTTGCGATTTTAAGCCCGCCAGGATATCCCGAATGTCTGTAATATTTTTTGTCTGTTTCTTTTTTACCTGTTACTTTAATTTTTTCAACGTTAATAACAACAACAAAGTCGCCGGTATCAATGTGCGGTGTGTATTCAGGTTTGTTCTTTCCTCGTAAGATTGATGCGATTTTGGTAGCTAATCTGCCAAGGATTTCTCCGTCAGCGTCGATTACATACCATTTTCTTTCAACCTCAAGAGGCTTTGCTGAATAAGTTTTCATATTCTTTTAGTCTCCATTATTTTTAATATTCTACTTTCATAAGTGTCAACCCATAAGGATTAACGGTTTTTCCTGCTTTTGCTCTGTTTTTGGCTTCCAAAATCATTTTCATAGACTCAGGTGCTAAATCATTGTTTTCAATCAAAAGCAAAGTTCCCACGATAGCTCTTACCATATTGTATAAAAACCTGTTTCCTACAATATCAACAACTACCATGTCGCCAAGTTGTTTACACTCGACTTTATAAATAAAACAAATCTCACTCTGAATCGTCGACCCAGAACTTTTGAAACTGCCGAAATCATGTTCGCCCAATAAATACTCAAGTGATTTTTGCATCCTTTGAATATTCAAATCCTCTTTTATTAACAACAAATTACCATCAAAAGCATTTCGCTGTTTTTTGTTGTAAAAAACGTATTGGTAATAACGTTTTTTAGCGGATTTTTGAGCATGAAAATCAGTAGTAACTTCCTTCAAATCCGATATTGAAATATCAGCCGGTAAAATTTCGTTCATCGAATAGGTAAACTTTGAAGCAACTAAAGTTTTTTCTGTTTCAAAATGAACAATTTGACCTTTTGAATTAACCCCTTTATCGGTTCTTCCGGAAAAGACTGTTTTTATTCGTTTCTTTTTGTGTTGGATGTCATTTGTATTTTTATCGACATCCCCTATCAATGTGCTAATTGCTTTTTCAAGCTCGGACTGTACCGTAACAATCCCTTTCGCCTGCATCTGACTACCTGCGTAGCCTTTGCCAACGTATTGAACCTTAATCGTATATCGTTTCAAGCTTATTCAGCCTTAAACTAATTGGATTAAAGCCATTACAGTTCCATCGCCACGTCTTGGCGGTAGTCTGAATATTCGAGTATAACCACCCTGTCTTGAAGAATATTTAGACCCGATTTGGTTGAATAATTTTCTCAAAACAGTCTGAGGAACAACTTTTTGCCCTTCAGCCGGAATTTCTACCACTTCTTTTGTCGCAACATCTACGAATTTTCCGATTTCTTTGTCATAAATAAATCTAGCCGCTTGACGTCTCGCGTGAAGATCACCCTTTTTTGCAAGAGAAATAATTCCTTCTGCATATGGTCTAAGTGCTTTCGCACGTGACATTGTTATTGTTATTTCACCGTGTGTGAAAAGCTCTGTCGCCAAAGCACGCAATAATGCTTCTCTTTGGTCTTTTGCTTTTCCCAGCGTATGTTTTTTACACATGTGTCTCATTTGTTTGTATCCTTATTTATTTTCTTATCTTTGTTTGTTATTCTTCTGTTTCAGGGCTTGGTATTAAATTCAATCCAAAATGGAGCAATCTTTCGACGACTTCATCAGATGATTTTTTACCGAAGTTTTTAATATTCAATAAATCATTCTCTGATTTTTTAAGCAATTCTGCCATTGAATTTATGCTTGCACGTTTCAAGCAATTATAAGCTCTTACTGATAATTCTAATTCTTCAATTGAAATACTCGGAACGCTTTCATCTTCAGTTTCTTCTTCGCTTGCGACTGCAATTGCAGAAATAGCAGGCTGCCCTGTAAGAGAAGCTATCTGCATAAAATGCTCAATCAAGAATGTTGCTGATTGGCTAAGCGCGTTATTTACATCAATTGAACCGTTTGACCAAATTTCAAGAGTTAATTTATCAAAATCAAGAGAATTTCCGACACGAACAGCCTCTACATTGTAACTTACTCTTTTAATAGGCATAAATGTTGCATCTATAGGCAACATATCAATTGAGGCTCCCGTTTTTGAATCTCGAGGAACATCATTGGCAACGTATCCTTTGCCCACTTCTATTAAAACATCAGCATGAAAACTTCCACCGTCAGCTATTGTACAAATTAACCAATCTGGATTTACAACTTTGACGCCTGCAGGAAGTTGAATATCACTTGCCAAAACCGCTCCGGGTCTGTCTATGTCTATTCTTAAATGTTGAGGTTCTTTTGAATCGGTTTTAACAACTAAGCCCTTTAAGTTCAACATTACGTCAATTACATCTTCCAAAACCCCCGGAATTGCTGTGTATTCGTGAGTAATACCTTCAATTCTAGCCGAAGTAACCGCTGTTCCCTCAAGGCTTGATAGCAAAACACGTCTAAGTGAATTACCAATTGTTGTTCCAAAACCTTTTTCCAAAGGTTCTATAACAAATTTACCGTATTGAGAACCGTCTGAACTTGTTGTTGTATCAACATTTTTAATTTTTAATTCCATATTTATTTCTCCTAATTGTCTTTCTTAATTACTTGTAATTACTTATTTAGAATAATATTCTATTACAAGTTGTTCTTTTATTTCCGGATCTAATTCTTCTCTTTCAGGAATTCTGTCAAAAGTTACCTTCAATGCAGCTTTATCAGTAGTCATCCAAGCCGGCGCACAAGGCATATCAATTAATTCTGTTACCGATTTCAAGAAAGCGGCGCTTTGAGATTTAACTGTTATAACATCCCCCGGTTTTACCAAGAAAGATACGATATCAACTTTTTTACCGTTAACCAAAACATGACCGTGGTTTACAATCTGTCTTGTTTGCTTACGGGTTATTCCAAAACCGACTCTGAATAATACATTATCCAATCTCGATTCAAGTATTTGCAATAAAATTGTACCTGTAACACCTTTTTTACGAGCTGCTGCCTGATAATATTTTGCAAACTGTTTTTCACTTACTAAATAAGTAAGTCTGATTTTTTGTTTTTCCTTTAAGTGATTCGCATATTCAGAAAGTTTTTTTCTCATCGCACCATGCTGACCTGAAGGCTGCTGTTTCATTGAGGAAACTAACTTTCTGTTAGATAAATCTTTTACGCCGTAATTACGGAATAATTTGTTTGTAGGTCCTGTATATCTTGCCATTTGTTTGACACTCCTTTTTGTGTTTTGTTATCTTTTTTTTAGTGAATAGTGGGAGGTGGGAGGTGGGAAGTTCTTCTTCTCACATTTTACATTTTGCGTTTTACTCGCCTACACTCTACGTTTTTTTGGTGGACGGCATCCATTGTGAGGAATCGGCGTTACATCTTTGATTAACGTAATTTCAAGTCCTGCCGCCTGAATTGCCCTAATTGCGGTTTCTCTACCTGAACCGGGTCCCTTAATGTGAACTTCAACCTTTTTCATACCTTGGTCGATGGATTTTTTCGCTACTTGTTCAGCCGCAGATTGTGCCGCAAACGGAGTACCTTTTCTCGCACCCTTAAATCCTATTGCACCAGCTGTAGCCCAAGCAATAGCATTGCCTTGTGTATCAGTAGAAGTTACTATTGTATTATTAAAAGTTGATTGTATATGAACAATTCCTTGTAATACGTTCTTTTTTTCCTTTTTCTTTGTTTTTTGTGGTCTAGCCATTATTTGTTTGCTCCTTTTTATATTTTAAAGTTTTTTATTTTTTAGTAAAAGGGAAAAAGTAAAAAGGAAAAAGACGATTAATAACTTTTTGCTTTTTGCATTTTGCTTTTTACTTGCCTATGCTATTTTTTCTTAGAAACAGGCCCCGTTTTTTTACCTCGTCTTGTACGAGCGTTTGTTTTTGTTCTCTGTCCGCGAACAGGAAGTTTACGCTTGTGACGAATTCCTCTGTAAGAGTTTATTTCTTGAAGACGTTTGATGTGCATTGTAACTTCACGTCTCAAATCACCCTCGATGTGATAAATTGAAAGTTCGGCTCTTAACAATTTAATATCTTCATCAGTTAAGTCGTCCGTTCTTAAATCCGGTGAGATTTTTGTAGCTTCAAGAATTTTTTCACTTCTTTTGGGACCTATACCGTAAATGTAGGTCAATGCTATTATTATTCTTTTGTTACGGGGTAAGTCGACCCCTGCTAATCTTGCCATTGTTTCTTTGCTCCTTGTTTGTTTATGCTTACTTTATGCTTTAGTGAAAGAGAGTGGCGAGGGAAGCTTTTTCTTCTCACTTCTCACTTCTCACTATCCTTGTCTTTGTTTGTGCTTTGGATTTTCGCAGATTACCGCAATTCTGCCTTTTCTTTTAATACATTTGCATTTGTCACAAATTTTTTTTACTGATGATCTTGTTTTCATTTTCTTAGTCCTTTTGTATTATATTATCTTATTAATTTCTATTTTAATCTAAAAGTTATTCGTCCCCTACTCAAGTCATAAGGTGTCATTTCAACTTTTACTTTGTCACCCGGTAAAATTCTTATGAAATTTTTTCTAATTTTTCCTGAGATATGAGCCAAAATTTCGTGGCCGTTTTCAAGTTTTACACGAAACATCGCATTCGGCATTGATTCCAAAATCGTTCCTTCAATTTCTATTACATCTTTTGACATGCGTTCCTCTTTTTGTCGTAACGTTTGCTCATATTTATTCAAAAATACTAGTGCATAATCTATCATACATGGTAAAAATCTGAAAGCAAGGGGGAATTTGGTTGAAGGGTTGAAAAGCTGAAAGGTTGAAGGGTTTATTTTGATTGAGGATTGCGATTGTTTTTTAAAAGATGTAACACAAACACTCGGAGCGTGGACGGTGCGTAACGGTTTTACAAAAGCTTTTTCGGGTTATTTGTAACGATTTGTTTACATTTTAATGTTTTTATTGTTATAAAAACAAATCCATAAAGTGCTTAGGCTTCTGTTGATTTGAAAATCTTTAATACATTCGCTAAGGTCTCACCAAATTTAAAACAACCATAGGATGTATCCCCATATTTTAAAATTTCCTCCTCGGGCAGTTTTTGTATAAAGTGTTGATATCCGGCTACAATATCCGCCATATCATATGGCTTGCTATTAGATATATATACACCACCTTTTTTTAATATCGATTGGATTTCCGGTGCAAGTGTTTTTAGTTTTACAATTTTTTCTTGGTCCGAATTAGCCCAATATGGCTTGAAAGTATATTCCATGCCGAGTCCTTCAACTAATTGTTTTTCTTCTGGTTTATAATCATAACCGTCTAAATTAATTATAGATTTTATACCTTTGTCTTTAAGCGTTTCAAGTTGTGGCTCATTAGGTTTGTATCCTCTGTATAATTTCACATCTGCACTATCAAGCACAATACCAAAATCTGCTGGAATTATTGTTTCAAACAACTCCGCCACATGCTTTTCGCTAGAATGATTAGCAGCATGTGCCAAAATTTTGTCTTTAGGTAGTTTTTCTACAAAGTGTTGGTATCCCCATACAGCCTTGCCTGTGCGTAACTCCCCTGCACTACAACAAAGATAGACCCCGCCTTCTTCTAAATAATCAGGGATTATCTGTGAAAGTTTTTTAATCCTTGAAATATCTTCAACACCGAAGTGCGTCGAAAGTTCGTTTGGAATATATTTCATCTTCACTCCTTCGACCAATGCCTTTAATTGAGGAGCTTCGTCATTTCCCGCTAGATAAATTAGGGTTTTTATACCTTTCTGTTGAAGCTCTTGAAGCTCCTTAACACATCTAGGAAAACCTCCTCTAAATAGCTTTCCCTCAACCACGGTGCCAAAATTCCTTAGTAGAGATGATGTAAAGCTCACAGTATCTCGCATGGGTTGAGAGTGAGTTTTGATTGAATATTGTTGTGATTGGTTGCTATTAATTGATTTTTGATTTGTCTTTTGAGCAAAATTAATTCCTGTAACTGCTAACATTTTAAATCCCTTTCATGTTTATACAAATGTAATAAAGTCTCTAAAGAATAAACTTGCTACCCAAAACGTAACTAATCACCAGAAATAAAACTCATGCAAATAGAGCATGAAATTTTGGCATGAAGTGTTAAATTTAATTCATGATAGCCCGAATTCTGACCTAAAGTGCAACACCTAATGCCTCAATGCGTTTCTGTGCAGGTGTTTTGAACTTTAATACTTTCATCGGTCTATTGTTTACCCAATTTTCTACCTCTTGTATCTTCTTTTTACTTATTCTATCAAAG
>CAISJE010000080.1 GCA_903885635.1 uncultured bacterium | reverse complement strand
TCTTCTAGGATTTTTGCTCTCTGTGAGTATTTCAATAATATCAGTAATTGAAAAATACCATTTTTCTATTTTTTCGTCCCAAAGCGAGCGAATTTTATTTTCTTCAAAAATTTTTATTTCATCAGGCATTAATTTTCTCCTTTACTATTTTTTCATACCGTCTCAAAAGCAATCTCATTGCAATCAGAACAATATGGATTCTAAAAGTACAATCATCTTCATCTGAAAGACCTGGATGCCCTCCTTCTGGGTGAAGACGATTAATTAAACCTTTTATAAATGATGGTTTTTCATTAAAACGGTATTCATTTAAGTCTTGCGATAGAAAATCAGCCTCTTTTGCTAATAAATCCCTCTTTTCAGAACTTGATTTACATTTGCTAATTTCTAGAGGACAAAGTTTACTAGCAATCTCATCTAATAACTCTTCAACTGATTTTCTAATCTCCCCATTAGCTTGTGGCCATCTTCCTGCGGAATAATCATTAATTGCATTTTTCAAATGAGCCAAAGCTAAGCTGAAATTATATTTATTCATTAATGTATAAATTTCCGATTCTGCTTCAGGTAAATCTAATTGAGGAATATCTTCAGGATACATCTTTTTCAAAGCATATTTTTCAATATTAATAGAACGATTATAAGGATGTGGGACTTCTCCAATTTTTTCTATTATAAACCCATCAAGAAAAAGTTCTCTTTCGAGTTTTTGCCATGTTTCATCTTCTCTATAAGCAGGGAACGCTTGTATTGCCTTTGTTATAATTGCTTCTTGCAAAGAAGCCTCGCCATCAATCGTAAAAACTTTTTCTAAAGGATTATCAATTGCATATTTTGCTAACTTATTTGCTTTATCTTGTAGATTTTTTCCAATAATTATATTTTCGAGTGCAACTTCTAATGCAAATTTATCAATATCGGAGTGTCCCAAATATTGCGACAGAATAGAACAAGCTGATACTATTGTTATTCTACTAAAATTAATTATATCAGGCATAATTGTTCGATATCTCCTTTTTTCTCAGGATTGGTCATTATTTCATACATTTTGAACAAGTATTCTAAGCGTTGTTCATCACTTTCGAATGGTTTTTGGCGGTAGCAAAGTTCGATTGCAATATCTAAATCTTTGTGGGCTCTTCTTAAACCTTCAGGCATTTTATCAGGATCGTATAATTCAGCCATTGTTTTTTCAGGGTGTTTTTCACGCTCCATAAGGATTTCATCCACGTGCATTTCAATAACTTTCTTTTGTTTATCACTTATTTCAGGAAATGGGAAATTGTTATAGCACAAATCAGATGAGTATCTATAATCAGTTTTTAAACGCCCTGCCACAGTTTTCATCCAAACCATATGCATACGAGAAGTTAAAACACCAAATACCCATGGCTCCGCATCATAAACAGCAAATGCAGCATTTGAAATTACTGTATCATTAAGAAACCCTATTGGAATATATTCTCTTCGTTCTGAAGAAACACTTGGAACAATAATAGAATTCGTTTCTTTATATCTAATTTCACAGAATGAATGAGCTTTATCTGCTTTTTTTACAGTTGACGCTTTTTTACTATTTAATCTCATTTCTCTAACTTTTAAAATTCGTTTTTCTATTTGTGGAATCATAAGAGCGTGATTTAATTGTTTATCAGTTACCCATAAGCACCATTTTTGTTGACCCTTAATAAACTCTTCTGAGCCAATAAATTTTTTTATATATCCTGATACTAAAGAATTTTCCTCAATTAACGATTGCTTTTCTTCTGTTGATAAAATCAAATTGCCACCATCAACTGGTTTGCTTCCATATAGCATATTGGGAATATTTGAAATTGGTTTGTTAAATTTGGAAATGATAATATCATTTGCGGACATCAAATAAGCATTTATATTTTTAACTTCATTTTTTATGTTGTTTGAATATAAAAATTTAGGATTGTTTGTTTTTTTACGCAGACCGATAATTGCGACAGTAACTCCTGCGTTACGTTTTGCATTATTTCCCCATTTAAAAGATTGATGGGCAAAGAATATTTCTAAATCCTTGTTGAAAATATGAGGCCATAATAGAGCTACTTGCTCTCCTTGCGAAATTGAATTTGTCGTAACGAAAGCACTTTGTGCATCCGTACCATCTATATATTTGGCTGCTTTTAAAAACCAACAAGCTATATAATCTAAATTTTTATAACCTTCAATTTCTCTAAATACTAACGCCATATCATCTTTTTGTTCTATATTTTGTACCGCACTTCCTAGATATGGCGGATTACCAAGAATATAAATTTCATTCTCTTGACCTTGTAATTCAAGTTGTTTTGTTTGTTGGATTTCTAAAAGTGTCATCTGCTCCATTTGAGATTTTGTTATTCCTTTTATTCCTTTTGGGCAAACCTTTTCCCAGTCTAGCCTTGTAGAATTTCCACAAACAATATTACCACTGGCGGTTAGTGGTAATGACGGATTGCAGTCGCCAAATTGCTCTTTAAACTTTCTGTTCATTTGATGTTCCGCAAGCCATAGTGAAAGCTTCGCAATTTCGCAGGCAAAATCATCAATCTCTATTCCATAGAATTGATTAAGATGTATATTTGATAACATTATTTTTAATGTTGTTTGCCCTAAAACCTCTTGTATTCTCTGAATAATCTCCATTTCAAGTTTTCTTAATTCTTTGTATGCAATAATCAAAAAATTACCGCTTCCGCAAGCAGGGTCGAAAATCTTTATATTATAAATTCGTCTAAGTAATTTGTTCAATTTCTTTTCATCATCAAACGCTTTTTCAAATTCTTCTTGCAAATCATTCAGAAATAGTGGCTCAATAACTTTCATAATGTTGGGAACAGATGTATAGTGTTGCCCAAGCCCGCTTCTGACTTCCGCACTCGCAACAGCTTGAAACATCGAGCCGAAGATATCAGGATTGATTTCTTTCCAATCCTCATTCCCGCATTCAATCATTAAACTCTTGATTTTTGCAGACATCTTAGGGATTGAATGTTTTTCGGAAAATAATTTTCCATTAACATAAGGAAATTTATGCAAATAATTTGGGTATATTGATTTATCTTCTTTATCTAGTGATTCGAATAATTGGTCTAGGAAAATATCTAAATCGCTTCCGTCATCTTTGGAGCCATCTGATAGCGTTTTTGTGAAAAGCTGCTCCCCGTCAAATATTCCTGTATCTTCAGCAAAAAAGCAAAATAAAAGTCTTGTTAAAAATATGTTTAAGGCGTGGTTATGATTTTTTGTCAAATCAGGATTTAATTTAACAATTTCATCGTAAATCTTCGCCATTTTTTCAGCGGCTCTTACATCTGCTATATTTTCAAGAGGTGCTATATATTTTTCTTTACCAGTCCAAGGTAAAAAGAAATCAGGATGTTTGTATAGCTCTTTTAATGGGGTGTCCAACGTTTCTTTTGTTTTTGTATCAATAGCGAGTAGGTTTTCAAAATTGGTTACTATTATAAATCTTGGTTTATGTATGTAAGTTTGTTTTTCATTTTTTAGGTTGTCAATTAATGAATACAAATCTTGTGATGTCGTTGTCTCAAAAAACACTTTTTTCTTTAAAATAAGCTGATTAGCTTTCTTTGAGAGATTGGA
>CAISJE010000079.1 GCA_903885635.1 uncultured bacterium | reverse complement strand
TTAAACGCCATATCTATATTCATCTCATCCTCCATAAAATTAAACAATACATCTGTATTCTTTAATTTTAAAAGAAATAAGCTTGATTATCATACTTTAGATAGGTTATTTTTATTCTATTTCGCAATATGTCTAATTATGGTAAAACAAAAAAAGAAAGGAAAAGTAAATCATGAGTACTATTCAATCGGCATCGCCAGTAAGCTTTCAAGGAAGAATGCTTGATGCAGGAAGTGTTGTCCGTCCAACAAGAGGCGCCGTAAGATATACAAAAGAGCTTGGCCAAGGTGCTGTTGACGGTCTTACAAAATTCATAAATACTAATACTATAATAAAAGATATTAGTCCTAAAGGCGGATTTTGGAAAAAGCTTTATCAGCAATTTACAGACCCTGTGCATGCTGCTACAAAAGCTCATGTAGTTAAAGTTGTAAAAGGTTCCAACAACAAACAAAACTTTGTAGTTGTAGCAGGAGATAATCGTTCAGGCGCGTTTTTTCGATCAAAACCAATTGTTGTTCAATTATCTTCCCCAGCTACAGAACAGTCGGTATTTAAGCAATTGCAATTAGCTCTTGCAGAAGGATTAAAAGATGTAAAGATAAAAACAACAGCAGCGGAAATCAAGCACCCTGTGCTGAGAGTTGTTGGCTAATTTTCGTCATTCGCCTGTGTCTTTTGATGCGTATAGTATAGTTGTCGGTGCGGTTAAATCCGCACCCTACTACTTTAAGGACTTCCTGTTTCCTCGTCCCTTATTCCCCTTCTACAACTGAACTAACGTAATTCTGGTTGAAATATTTATTAGTAACCTCGATTATATCCGAAGCAGTGACAGAGTTTATTATATTTTCGTATTTGTCCTTGAAATCAAACCCTCTGCCCGAAGCTTCAAACCAGCCAACAGTCGAAGCCTTATCAAGGTTAGTTTCTTGAGAAATTATATAGTTCCCGATGATTTTGTCTTTTGCTTCTTGAAGCTCCTTGTCGCTTACAAATTCGGTTTTCATCCTATTTACTTCTGCAAGCATTTTTTCTTTTGCTAGTGCGAGTGTTTTGGGATTTGTGCCGATATAAAGAGTAAACGCGCCTCTTAAAATTTTAGGCGAGTAACTTGAACCCAGTTGATAAGCAAGTCCCTCTTGGTCTCGGATGTTTCTGAAAAGTCTTGAGCTCATGCCTGAGCCTAAAATTGTATTTATAATCTGCAAAGTTGCGCAATCTTCTTGATTTAGCACTCCCGCAGCTTGCCAACCCAAGACCAACCAAGCTGTTTTTAAATCCTTAACTTTTTTTACAGAAGCTTTAGGTGCCGTCAGAGGGTATATTTTCGATGCGTAACTGTTATAATCAAATTTGTTAAATTTAATATCATTTCCAACCTCGCCCAAAATATCAGTCAATTGATTTGCAATATCAGCAGTATTAATATTTCCATTCACTGAAATTACAATATTTTGAGGGCTAAAGATTGTTTTGTAGTAATCTAAAATATCTTCTTTTTGTATCTTTGGCAATGTTTTTTCAAAAAGCTTGGTTCCGTTTGAGTATACAGAGTTTTCATAAATTAAGCTTTTATATTCCTCAATCGCCAAATTGAAAGGCACATCTCTGGAATTTTTTATTGAATTCAACATGGAAGTCTTTGTTTTTTCGATTTCATAATCACTAAAAGTTGCGTTATTAATTACTTCGTCCAAAAGCTCAAGTGTTTTTGGCAGTTGAGATTTTGTTGTTAAAACCTCAATCGAGAAATTATCCGCGGATGCCGAAGGCGCTATTTTAATCCCGTTTTCTTCAAGCACCTGTGCCAATTCTAACGAGGAATATTTTTTCGTTCCTTTTAACATAACAGAGCTCATAATATCCGCTGTTCCGGGGACTTTTTCCAAAAACCCACCGCCTTTTGCATAAATACTCATTGCGATAATGTCGTTTAGGTCATTGGGAGTGATTAAGAGCGTGGCGGAGTTATCAAGCCGGTATTTTTTTGTCGAAGCCGTTTCTTGTATCAGTTTTGTATTATGTTCTATTTTGGGATTTGTGGTTATTTGGGTGGTTTTACTTTTTTCAGGCAAAACAATGGAAACCGCACTTTTGTTTTCGTCTAAATAAATACAGGCAACTCTTTTAACATCACCGGCGGTTACTTTTTTAATATTGTCCAAATATTCATCGTAATATTTCGGGTTATCGGTCAAAATTGTTGTGTATCCTATCCCCGAAGAAATATTGGAAATGGATTCTCTTGAGTAATAAGTATCTCTTTCAATAATATTTTGTGCTATTTTTAACTGTTCCGCGCTTATTCCGTCTTTTTGCACCTTTGCTATTTCGTCAAAAATGGCTTTTTGAAGTTTATCAACATTCTCCGGCGTGTAATTTGCATTAATCGCAAAAATGCCGTCTTCTTTGTAAGTAGAATTATTTGCGGCAATGGAGTCAGCGAGCTGTTTTTGTTCTTTTATTGCTTGATAAAGAATCGAAGAGCGCCCATCACCTAGTACGGTAGCCAAAACATCCAACGCATAACTATCATTATTAAGTGCGTTTGTGCTTCTGTAACCGATTAACATGTAACCGCCTTGAACAGGCTGATAATCAACTTTTATCAGTTTTGTAACAAGAGGCTTTTCACTCTTATTAATATTTTTAACGATTTTTCTCGGCTCTGTTTTAAAATCCTCCTTAACCTTATCTAAAGCATGTTGAGGCTCGACATCACCTATGATAATCGTAATCATATTTTGCGGACCGTAGTGGGTGTTGTAATAATTCAAAATATCTTCGCGCGAAATCTTACCGATAATCTCGTTTGTTCCAATCACTTTTCTTTTATAAGGATGTGTGGTATAAAGCATATCAGACAAATTATCAAAAACTTTTTCAGAAGGGTCGTTTGCATCTTTGGCAATTTCCTCCATAACAACTTTACGCTCTTTTTCGAGTTCCTTTCTCGGAATAAGCGGGTTTAAAAGCATATCTGCGTGTAAATCCATCGCCAAATCGAAATATTTAGACGGAATTGTTACATAATAGTGAGTAAAATCTTTGCTTGTTGCGGCGTTTGTTTCTGCACCTTTTGATTCCAGAATTTTATCAAATTCCCCCGGTGGACGGGTTTTTGTACCTTTAAAGAACAAATGCTCCAAAAAATGCGAAACGCCGTTATTCTGGTCATTTTCGTTAATCGAACCCGTTTTTATCCAAGTGTCGATTGTAACAATAGGGTTATTTTTAATCTGCTTAATAATAACGGTTTGCTCATTATCCAGCTTGTAAACACTGTAATCTAGTGCAAAAACACAACTTCCGAACATAAACGCACATATAAATATAACTAATTTTTTCATCAAAATCCCCTCAACAATCTAATAACTATATATTACTACAATTTTTTAAAGAAAGAAAGTAGCCTGTTATATTCTTCCTAAAATAAAAAGCAGATTTTAAATCCAAGCAGGCGGGATAGCAATCCCGCCCTAAGACAGAGTTTAAAGTAGGTCGGTATTGCCATGCCGACAACAAAACATCTGCTTTTTATTTTACAGGAATCTTGCAGTCCATAGTCTAAAATAGCTGTCAATATTGGCTTTAAAGGATAAATAATTTTAAAAAAACTTTGCGAAAGAAAATTGGTGAGAGCGTTCCCTCCCCCCTTGAGGGGTGAGGGCTAGGGTGGGGGGTAAATGCAATAAAATCAACGCTTTTTACCCCTCCTCGAAATCAAAGATTTCGGTCCTCCCTCAAGGGGAGGACAAAATACGACGCCGAATTGTAATTTTTTGTAAAAAATAAAGTC
>CAISJE010000078.1 GCA_903885635.1 uncultured bacterium | reverse complement strand
TGATTGAAATTAACCCTCCCCCGACTTTCTAACACTCGCGGGCTTCCGCTCGTGCTGAAAGTCGACCTCTCCGCAAGGAAGAGGTGAAAAGCTCGCTAAATCCTGACTTATGACAATGTTAATTTCTGGTGATTAGTTACCGGTGCGGTTAAATCCGCACTCTACCTTATTACTTTTTGTTGTCGGGCTGGAAAGCCCGACCTACTTGTTGCCGCCGTTTACCGTTTACCGTTTACCATTCACCGTTCCCCGTTTACCGTTTACCCGTCCCTCACTCACCCTAAAACCACGTTCCCCAAAGATTTCAAATAATCCATATTATTGTCGGTGGTGTTTTTGGTCGCAACAATCGAAACTGTCGGAGTTGTTTTGAAAATATAATTTGCTGCCGCTTTAATATCCTCAACCGTTATTTTGTCGATTAAGTCCAAAGCTTGATTGTCTTGTGAAACACCATAAGGAGACTTTAGACCGAGTAGAAGCGAAACATTTTTATCTGCGGTCAGTTCAGAATAATTTAAAATTTTGTTTTTTAAAGTGAGTTTTGCACTTTCCAATTCTGCCTCTGAAACCGTTTCGCTCATAAGCTTTTGAATATGGTGATTGAACCCGTCTAAAGATTTTTGGACATTTTCATAGCTTGTCGTTTTTGTCTGAGGATCATCGGTTGTTGTTTTGATATACAAAGACATAAACCCTGAATTATCAAAATAGCCTATTTTAGAATTTACTTGATAGGCAAGTTTTTGTTGTTCTCGTAAATCAGAGAACAATCTTGAAGAAAAAGTTCCGCCCAATATGGTATTTAAAAGGTCAAATGTTATGGAATCTTTTAAGTTATCATTGGTCTTAAACTTATATCCCATCTGGATTTCAGCTTGTGATTTATTATGCTCCTGTATCACGATATTTTTATCTTTAACCGAAACGTAGCCATTAAACAAATTTGGTTTTGAAGGTTTTAGGCTCGGAAAATCTGTGGATAATTCTTTGAATAAGTCATTTTTTAAATTTGGATTTTTTTCAAAAGGCGCAGAAATTGCAATCTGTCCTTGGGCATTATTTATAATGTATTGATAAAGACCTTGAATATCGCTTAATTGGATATCATCAAGATTTTTAAGAATATCATCGGTAGTTGACCCATAGAATTGCCCTTTGAACATTTCTGCTAAAAGTTTTTCTTGTGAATTTTTAGGAATATTCTGAAGTTTTTCTCTCAAAAAGGTTTTAGCAAAATTCAAATCTTCTTCCGTTAATCTTGGATTTAACAATACTTCTTTTGTGCTTTGAATTGCATTAACTCCATCACATGGGAGAAACATTGAATTTACCATGATTGCTCTTCTATTTGCATCAAATGATGTTTGAATTCCTTGATCTTCAAGGTTTGTGAAGAATTTTTTTTCATCTTTAAATTTTGAACCGCGATTAAGCATTATTGATAAAATATTAGCTACGCCGGGTTTTACGTTAGCAGGCGCATCTGCGGACAAGCTTAAATCAAAAGTTGCGATATTTTTATCACTTTCGTTCGTAACAACAGAAAAATTATTTGTAGTTACAAATTTTTTAATTTTATCGACATTTATAGCCTCTTTATGATTTATTTGGTCACTATTTCCGGTAAAAGAAAGATGATGAACCCTCTGATAATTTTGATTAATAGATTGCATATCAGCCGAATCGGGATGAACAACAGTGATTGCGACCTTATTTAAATCAAAATATTTTTTCGCAAAATTTACAATATCCTGTGCAGATAAATTATCAATTACGTTCTCAAATTCGCTTACACTTTTTAAATCATTATCAAGCATGCTTGTTCCGACAACCGTATTAATAATGTTTGAACTTTCAAAAACTTGAGCCAGATTGAGTTTTAATTTCTTTTTAACGATATTAAGCTCTTTATCTGTAGGCGGATTTGTTTCAAGGTCGGCAATTTCTTTAAATACTGTTTTAATTGCGTTTTCTACATTACCCTCCGATGTTTGGGTCGAAAATAAAACAACCATATTGTCTTGAGGTCTTGTACTGATTCTGTCGGAGGATATAAATGCATTAGTCTGAATTTCTTGCAAAGACTTGTTCAACCTTGCAACACTTGACCCTACGAGGAAAAACTGGAAAGCATCTAAAAGAATTTTGTCTTTTGTATTGTTATTTTGAGGCCCATTGAAACCTATGCTTACGATTGCTCCTGTTGTTTTGTCGGAAATAAAATCATTTCTGGTTGTTTCTTGAATTGGCACTAATTTTTCAAAGTTTCTCGGTTTTGGATTTGTATTGGTTGAACGAAAGTATTTTGAGATTAAGGGCATTGTCGTTTCAGGTTCGACTTCACCTGAGATTACGGTAACCATATTTGCGGGATAGTAATTTCTTTTGTAATAATCTATGACATCTTCTTTTGTTAAATTGTTAATATTCTCTACTGTTCCGCCGATTATATCTTTGGAAGTGGAATCTATATTGTAAAGTAATTTCAGAGTATTGTTTATCGCGATATTTTCAGGGTCATCCAAAATCATATTTATTTCTGATGTAACAGGTCCTTTTTCTTTTTCGAGCATATTTTCAGCGAATTTGGGCGTTTCAATCATGTTGGCATGGATTTTAATCTCTGTTTCAAGGTCATTTTTCTTTAATAAATTAGATGCGATATAATAATCAGTTGCCGCAAACCCCGTTGAAGCGTTAGTATTTGCGCCCATCTTATTTACGGTTGCAAAAAATTCACCCGCCTCAAGCCCATCTGAACCGTTAAACAAATTGTGTTCGATAAAGTGACTAATTCCTCTAACCCTGTCAGGTTCGTTCATAGAGCCTACATTGACATAGGTTTTAACAATGGTAGGTCCTTTTTTAGGTATAATGACTACCCTTTGTCCGGTTTCAAGCTTGTAAAGATGAGCCATTGTTGACTCCGGAAGCTCCTGTTTTCCTAATGAAACATATTTAAGAGGTACTTTAACATTATAATCAGGCGTAGGGTTTTGCAAATCTTGTGATGATTTCTGCATCGGATTAGTCGTAACAGTAGCACTTTGAGGTACTTTTGTCACTTCCAGATTAGCCTTAAAACTTATTTGAATTGGATTTATGTTCACTTGAAAACCTTACACACTGTCTATATAATATTTAAAACACAAGAGAAACTTTTTTTGTTAGTTTTTTGAATTATCTTAATATTTTTTAAACAAATCGGTAAAAACAGACTTTTTTTGTAATACAATAAATTTTATGAACAGCTTGAACAAATATATTGAACATACCCTTTTGAAGCAGGATGCAATACAAGAAGAATTTGTAAAACTTTTTGATGAAGCGATTGAATACAAATTTTTAGGAGTTTGCATAAATCCGGTAAATGTTGAATTTGCAAAAGAATATTTAAAAAAATCTGATGTAAAAATAGTTACGGTGGTCGGCTTTCCACTTGGTGCAACAAAATCGGAAGTCAAAGCCTACGAAACAAAATCAGCAGTCGAAGACGGCGCAGATGAGATTGATATGGTAATTAATGTCTCAATGCTTAAAGACAAGGATTATCAAGCGGTTCAAAAAGATATCGAAACAGTTAGGGAAGCTTGTCGAGGTAAAATACTAAAAGTAATCCTTGAAACAGATTTATTGACCAAAGAAGAAATTAAAAAAGCTTGTGAATTGTGCATAAATGCCAAGGCTGATTTTGTCAAAACCTCAACAGGGTTTGTCAAAAACGGAGTCGGTGCAAAAGTCGAAGACGTTGAACTTATGTACAACCTAGTTTCGCCCTACGGGCTTCAGGTAAAAGCTTCAGGCGGAATTCGTGATAAGCAAAAGGCGTTGGAAATGATAAAAGCTGGGGCGGCAAGATTAGGAACGAGCTCGGGCGTTGTGATTGTTCAAGAGTAATTGTGGTAAAATGGTGAGTAGCGGATTACGAGTAAACGGCGAACGGCGAACGGTAAACGGTGAACGGTGAACGGCGGCAACAAGTAGGTCGGGCTTTCCAGCCCGACAACAAAAAGTAATAAGGTAGGGTGCGGATTCAACCGCACCGACAACAAGGCAAAGCGTTAAAGTAGGGTGGATTCCCTAACCCACCGACAAAAAAGCAAAGACATAGAGGAAAAAGCAAAAAGGGAAAAGTAAGCAAGAACAGCAAAACTTTTCAACTGTTCAACCAAAAGGACGGTAGGGTGCGGATTCAACCGCACCGACAACAAGCCCAAGGTTTTCCTAGCAAAGGAGATGCGAGCGAATTTCGGCAAGAGTGAGAGAAGCGAAACTCGACCCTGTGAGGGAAATCACACTTTCCCGAACTGCCGATAATTCAAGACAGCGGGCGAACCTCATTTAAAATGAGGGCTAGAGCAAAAATCAGCGAGTGCAATAAGCTAGTAAGCCGTCAAAACGAAAAAATTAGTAGGCACTCGAAAAAGCTTGTAAAGGCGCAAGCAAAACCAATAGGTGTAATGGTAAAAAATGGGTGATGAAGATAAACAGTTTGATGCCACGCCTCGAAAACTCGAGCAGGCAAAAAAAGAAGGTCAGGTTGTTAAATCAAAGGATTTTTCAACAGCCCTTTCGTTGCTTATTTTGTTTTCTGCGATTTATGCACTTGCGCCGTTTATTTGGGATCAGATAACAAAGCTTTTTGTGCTGTGTTATGAACAGATTCCGAACCAGCATTTAAACGACATTGGGCTTCCTTATATTTTTACTATAACTATTGTTGCGTTGTTTTTAATCATTGCGCCTGTATTATTTATTGCTTGGCTTGTTGCTATTTTGGCGGATTTTATACAGGTTGGACCTTTGGTTTCAACTGCACCGCTAGTGCCTAAGCTTGATAAACTTAATCCGACAAAATACTTTAAAAATATAATGTCGGTGAAAACGTTATTTGAATTATTGAAAAATATTATGAAAGTAATAATTTTAGGCTGGATTGGTTGGAGTGTTTATTCGGCGCATATCGAAAGTATTTTGAGACTGGCTTCTATTGACAATAATTTTGCGGTTATGATTGAATTCGGAAAACTGATAGTAGAATTTGTGTTTAAAGCCTGTATTGCATTTTTGGTTATTGCGGGCGCTGATTACATGGTTACTCGTTGGAAATTTATGAAGGATCAGAAAATGTCCTTTAAGGAAATCAAAGACGAATACAAAAACACCGAAGGTGACCCGAATGTAAAGGCTGCACTTCGTCAACGACGGATGCAAATGTTACAACGAAGCATGATGGATGCTACGGCTACAGCAGATTTTGTAGTACGCAACCCGACTCACGTTGCCTGTGCATTAAAATATGTTGCACAAGAGATGGAATCGCCCATGCTTATTGCAAAAGGGACAGAACTTATAGCGAAAAAAATCATAAAAATAGCACAGGAAAATGGGATTCCGATAATAGACAATCCGCCTGTTGCAAGGGCTTTATTTCGAATGGTGGAACTGAACCAATTAATCCCTCCTGATTTATACAAAGCGGTTGCTGAAATTTTACTTTTTGTATATAACTTGAAAAATAATCAAACTCAAGGTAGAATAGAAAACAAGACAGAGCAAGAGAGAGAGAACTAAATAAACACGACAATGCAAGAAAAATCAAAAATTAAAGAATACTTAGATATAATACAAAAAGTTGCCAAGGTTGAGCATCATCGTATTCCGTCTCACATGATTGAGTATGAAGAACTGGTAAGCATAGGCATTATTGCAGTGCAATCAATGGTTAAAAACAAAACGCCTGAACAACTTGAAAAATATAATTCGGCCTACATTGGTACCGCGGTGAGATGGGCGATTCGAAATGAGTTAAGAAATCGTTACAAATGGTACTCGCTTAAGCACACAAAATCCGAAGAAAGTACCGACGGAAACATTGAAGATGCTGAAGGATTGGATATTTCACCCGGCAAAGTCAGGGAGGCTATTTATGAAACAATTCTTTCCATTGATAGCTTAGCAGCGGCTTCTTCGGACAACGATTCCCCGTTTGACTTTCTTAAAGACATGTCGGCGATGCCTGATGAAAAGGCAGAAATAACTGAAATGGGCAGAATGATTAGAGAGGCAATTTCTACTTTACCTCAAAAAGATAGAACAATAGTTGAGTATAGATTTTACAGAAACATGCAGGTAAAAGATATCGCAAGACAGGTTGGGCTTTCCTCCTCAAGGATTACCAGAATTGTCCAATCCTCCTTGAATAGCATCAGGGAATATTTACAGACAAAAGAACAGTACGATTATTAAACTACGCTACAATTCAAACGTAGTGGCTTTGTCTAAAATTCTATCCGTTCTGTAATAGCTGCGGTAAATCCTAATGTTTTTAATTATCTGATGCCAGAGTTTATATGTTTTTATGTAATCTTCCATATTTTTGTTTATGTAATGCATAGAAATAAGCCCCTCAAAAGACTTTGAAACTCTGTAAATCTCACATTGAGTAGGGATTAAAGAATTTTTTTCTATACATCTTACTGCAATCGAATCCATTTCATCATATTTTGTATATTTATAAAGCTGGGAAGAATTTTTTGACTCCATTTCCATGGTGCTTCTATCCAGAAACTTGGTGGCACTTTTTTTTGAATTTTTATATGAATGAAATATTAATGCTCTAGTCCAGTTTTCGGCTGTTTGATTAAGCGGAACGTATTGTAAAATAGCTTCTCGATTTTGCTCGCTATAATAAACGGCATGCCAGCCCTGATAAGGTGGAAAGTCAATAAGTACCGTTTCATAAGCAAAAGTTGCCTGTGCTAAAAACAAACTAATAAATAATAAAAGGACTTTTTTCATCCGCAATCAACACCTCTAAATTTAATGGTTGTAATAACTTTTCAATTTTTACTAAAACAGGATATTCGCTTTCAAAATGCCCTATATCTATTATTATAACATCACTATCTAATGCGCAATGATACTTTACATCTCCCGTTACAATGATGTCGGCATTTACGCTTTGGGCTTCACTTAAAAAGTCCGCCCCGCTTCCAGCACAAAAAGCTATTTTTTTGACTTTTTGTTTGTCGAAATTATTTACGACACGAATATGTTGAAGGTTAAGTTTTTCTTTTAAAAGTTGAATAAAACTGTTCAATGTTATTTCTGCCTGTAAGTCGGTAAGGCGCAAAAAATCTCCGATTTTTTGCGCCTTACCAAAACCAAGTAACTCGATTAACGTGTCGGTTGTTCCACCTTCAGCTTTATCTAAATTCGTATGAGCAGAATAAATCGAAATCCCTTTATTAAACGCCACAGGCATGCTAAACAAAGGATGATGAGCGATTATCATATCGCAATTATTTTCCACCGCCTGATTGACAATTTTTTCCGTAACACTAAGGCAAAGAAGAATTTTATTTACGTCTTTTTCGCCCAAATCCACCAAAAAGCCAGAACAATCCCAAGACTCCTGCAATTCAAGCGGTGCAAAATTTTCGATTATGTCGGTGATTTTTTTTATATTCATTTATTTTTCACAACGCCTTATTTTTTTCAACATAATCTGTCAATATCTTTGCTGCAAAATTACTTGCGGAACGTTTTTCCTCTTGAGCCAGTATTTTGAATTGCTCAAAAATCTTTTTTTCTATTATCATCACAAATCTCTGATTTTCATCTCTTATCGTCATTTACATACCCCTTATCAATACATTATAAACTTATGTAAATCTTACCCTATATTTTATATAATTTCAATTGCAAATAGTTTATCATTAGTTGGTAAACTATTTATACAGCGAGGTTAAATAATGGACGAAGAAACAATGAAACAGCTTTCAGATATAACACTCAGGCTTGATAGCCTGACGGCAGTTTTGTGCGGATATTGCGATAATTTTATGGAAACTTCTAAAGAAATTGCCCGTTTAGTAGAATTCAGCGAAATATTGCACAGCACCGCCAATGAATTGTATGATTTATTTTAATACTGATTTTGTGACTCAAAATATTTCTTGAAGAATTTTTTTTGCGATTATTGTTTTTGGTGCACGTTCTATTTTTTCAACGTTTAATTTCTTATCTATTATATAAATTTCGTTATAATCACTTGAAAACCCTATATCTGAACGAGATACATCATTTGCGATTAAAAAATCACAGCCTTTTTTTTGAATTTTTTCTTTCGCAAATTCCAGAACATTTTCACTTTCTGCACAAAATCCTACTACCAGTTGTTCTTGAACTCTGTTGGCAGAAATTTCTTTCAGGATATCGGGATTTTTAATCAAATTGATGGATATTTCGTCTGCAGAAGTTTTTTTTATTTTGGTATCGGCAATTTCTTTTGCCCGATAATCGGCTACGGCAGCCGCCATGATTAAACAATCGGCAGTTTTAAATTCGTTTTCGACGGCTTTTTGCATTTCGATTGCTGATTGAACATATTCAATTCTGTAAGGTTTTTGAGCTTCTACTGTAGAAATCAAAACAACCTCTGCACCAAGCTTATGAGCCTCGTCAGCGAGTGCTATCCCCATTTTTCCGGAGGAAAAATTAGAAATAAATCTTACTGTATCGATTTTTTCTTTTGTTCCGCCTGCAGTTATAACTATTTTTTTATTTAAAAGTTTTTTTTTAGTGTTTAAAATTTCAACCGAGGTATCAAAAATCTTTTCGATTGAGCACAAACGCCCGTTACCGTTGTATCCGCAGGCTAAAAATCCTTCTTCCGGCTCAAGAACGTAATAGTTCAATTCTTTTAATTTCTCCAAATTATTTTGAATAATTTTATTCTCCCACATATTGCAATTCATTGCAGGAGCGAGGATTATCGGGTTTTTAAAAGCACAGGCGACGGAGGTTAATAAATTATCGCAAATGCCTGTTGCCAGCTTTGAAATCGTATTCGCACCTATAGGTGCGATGACAAAAATATCCGCCTCATCGGCAAGCGAAATATGTTCAGGCTTAAAGTCCTCAACATCAAACTGTTCAATCGCTACTGGGTTTTGGCTTAGGGTCTGCAAGGTTAATTTTGTCACAAAATTAAGCGAATTTTCGGTGGCAATAACCTTGACATTCGCTCCGTTACGTTTATACAAACGAATTAAATCACAAACTTTATAAGCTGCAATCCCTGCGGTTATACCGATTAGCACGTTTTTACCTTTGAGCATCATCAATAAGTTCCTTCGCTCTTTATAATTCTTTCCAATTCAAATATGGTATTTTCAACTTTATCGTTCACAATTCTGTAATCAAAACGTTCGGAGTTTTGTATCTCAAATTTAACAAAATCAAGCCGTTTGGTAATAGCCTCCTCGCTTTCTGTTTTGCGGTTTCTGAGCCTAAATTCCAAATCCTGATAAGACGGCGGAACTATAAAAATTAAAACAGATTCGGACATTTTATCTTTGACTTGCAAAGCACCTTGAGTTTCTATTTCTAAAATCAAGTTTATATTTTCACGCAGACATTTTTGAACAAATTCTCTTTTTGTTCCGTAATAGTTGCCTGAAAACTCCGCCCACTCAAGGAATTCATTATTTTTTACACTGTTTAAAAATTCTTCTTTTGAAACATAAAAATAATTTACGCCCTCAACTTCTCCCTCTCTTTTTTCTCTTGTTGTGTAGGAAATGGAGAGTTTAAATTCAGGGTTTCTTTTTAGGAAACCGCCAATGACAGTGCCTTTTCCGACCCCTGACGAGCCTGAAATTACAAATAATTTTTTCTGTTCAGCCATATTTTGCATAAATAAATTATACACCAAATTTGACAAAAACAAGAGTCTACTTTGATTTTATGGTAAAATAAGTTTGAAAAATAATAAAAGGAATAACGATTATGAAAATGTCAAAACTTTTTGTGCAAACTCTAAGAGAGTTTCCATCAGATGCGGAGGTAATGTCACATAAAATGCTTGCAAGAGCAGGATATATAAGGAAACTAGCGAGCGGCGTGTACAATTATTTGCCGTTAATGTGGAAAGTTTTGAGAAAAGTTGAAAATATTGTCCGAGAAGAAATGGACAAAGCAGGCGCTCAAGAGCTTTTGATGCCTTTTGTTCAGCCTCAGGAACTCTGGGAAGAATCAGGACGCTGGGAGGTTTACGGACGTGAACTTATGCGTTTGAAAGACCGCCACGATAGGGGAATGTGCCTTGGACCAACGCATGAAGAAGTTATTACCGCAATCGCACGTGACGGAATAAAATCCTACAAACAAATGCCTGTCAATTTGTACCAAATCCAATCAAAGTTCAGGGATGAAATCAGACCTCGTTTCGGGCTTTTGAGAGGGCGTGAATTCATTATGAAAGACGCTTACAGCTTTGATATTGACGAAGCAGGGCTTGACAAAGAATATAAAAGCATGGCACAGGCTTATAAAAACATTTTTAACCGCTGTGGATTGGAAACAAAAATGGTTCAATCGGATTCAGGTGCAATCGGCGGTAGCGTAAGCCATGAGTTTATGGTCATAATCGACACCGATGCAGGCGAAAACGATGTTTTTTATTGCGAAGAATGTGATTATGCAGCAAACTCAGACCATGCCGTTTCTAATTTGCCACAAGTCGTTACCGACGGTGGGTTCAGCAAACCTGAAATCATTGACACCCAAAACACAAAAACAATTAACGACCTCGTTGAATTTTTGAAAGTTCCGCCATCCGTAATCTTAAAAACTTTGGTTTACATTGCAGATAAAAAGCCTGTTTTAGTGCTTATTCGAGCGGATAAAACGGTCGAAGAAACAAAATTGAAAAACGCACTGAAAGCTAAAGAACTTAGAATTGCGACTTCCGGAGAAATTCAGGAATTAATGATTGAAAAAGGGTTTGACGCACAAGTGGGCTTTATCGGACCTGTGGGAATTCAGGGAGTAAGGGTTATTGCCGATGAAACTGTAAAAGACTTGAAAAACTTTGTCGTAGGCTGTAATCAAACAGACAAACACCTTGTGGGAGCGAATTTTGGGGTGGATATTCCTGAAAGAAAAGAGTTTTTTGATATAAGGCTTGTTGAACAAGATGATTTTTGTACGATTTGCGGTGCTACTTTAAAGGTTACGCAAGGGATTGAAGTCGGAAATATTTTTAAGCTCGGAACTAAATATTCAAAACCGATGAACGCTGTATTTACGGATGTTGATGGCAAGTCAAAACCTTATGTCATGGGTTGCTACGGAATCGGGATTTCAAGAACAGCCGCTGCCGCTGTAGAAAAATTTCACGACGAAAACGGGATTATTTGGCCTGATTCAATCGCACCTTATCAGGTAATAATTATTCCAGCCAATATTAAAGACGAGCTTCAGGTAAAAGTTGCGAACGAGATTTATTCAGAACTTTTAGCAAAAGGCGTTGAGGTTGTGATTGACGACAGGGACGAACGTGCGGGCGTGAAGTTCAAGGATGCCGATTTAATAGGGTTTCCATACAGAATTACCGTTGGAAAAACCATTCAGGAAGGTTTGGTTGAGTTCAAAACACGCAAAACTGGTGAAATGGTTACATTGACACCTGATGAAGCAATTAAGCAAATGGTTGACCTAACATGTTAAATTTTTTAATAGTAATAATTATTGCAATTGTGATTTGGATGATTAACCCACTCGCTCATTTTAATCCAAAATCTCCAACCGGTGTTGATAAAAAGACAATAAACGAAGTCAATCAAGTTCAAAACGAGGCAATCAGGCAGGTAAATCAGGCACGCCAAATGCAACAAGAGCAACAAGAATCTTTAGATAAATAAGTTTTAAATATTCAAGTAAAAATCTTTTATTAATTTACAATCTGCCTCAATATTTGGACTTTCACACACCAATGCGCCTTTTACATCAAATTCTTTCAAAGCCTTGAGCAAATCCTTATAATTCATATCCGAGTTTTCAAGTTCCAGGTGATTTTTTTCACCTTTGTCGGAATAAGCAATCCCTGCTAAATGCCCGTGAAAATTATCAAGTGCATATTGTCCGATTTGCGAACCTATTTTGTCTAAAATATTACAAAAATCATCGTAAGTATTAAATCCGCCTCCACTTCTGGCATGTAGATGCGAGAAATCCACGCAAGGTAAGACTTGTTTAAATTCTTTTGAAAGAGCAATTATTTCGTCTAAATCACCCCATTGAGTGACTTTACCCGTTGTCTCCGGACGTATCCAGACTTTTAAACTTTCTTTTTCAACGATATCAATTATCCGTTCAGTTTGTTTGCTTACTCTGTCAAATACGATTTTTTTGTCGTTCCCCATGTAAAATGCCGCATGGTACGTTATGCTATAAGCCCCGACTTTATCCGCCATAAGCGCAGTGTCAATAATTCTTACCACACTTGCGTCAATTTTTTCCTGTTCTTTTGAATTTAAATTGATGTAATATGGTCCGTGGGCTGTAACAATCATATTTTTTTCTTTAGAAATTGTCTTAACAACTTCTTGAGAATTTTCAGACATTCGAACCCCATGGACAAATTCCAACTCAATGCCGTCAAGTTTCATTTCCTCTAAAACCCTAAAAGCATTTTTGTAATCTTTGGGTTCAGTTCTTAAAGGAATTCCGGCAGTTAAAAAATTAAGTTTATCTATCATACAAATTTTTCTCCTATTTGGGGGTTTAAAATATTTATAAAATCTTTTGGAGTTCCCACAAAAAAGCTTCCGAACTGTAAAACAGTCGGAGCCAGCAGTCCGTCTTTTGTCGTGATGTAGAATTTATCGTTGTCAATTTTTACAATTGTTCCTGTGTCTTCTTTTGATTTTTCATTGGTTGTTTCTGCCGCAAAAATTTTCACAATATTATCTCTAAACTCAGTTGTGGCAATAAAAAACGGGTTTAAAGCTCGAATAAAACGCTCTATTTCCTTTGCCGTTTTTTCGTAATCAATAAGTGATAAATCTTCGTTAATCACTTTACCTTTTATAAATATTCCTTCAGGTTGTTTCTTTCCTTTTAATTCACTTACTTCATATTGTTTTAATGTTTCTAAAAGCATGTTAAAAGCAAGCATGTTTAACCGATTGAATAAAGTTCCCATGGTTTCGATTTTAGATATGGCTATTTTTTTTTGAGAAATTATATCTCCCGTATCAAAGTTTTCGTCCATAAAATGTAAAGTAACACCGGTTTCTTTTTCATCGTTAATAATCACCGCAGAATAAGGATTTGCGCCCCTGTATTTTGGCAAAAGCGAGGGGTGAACATTTATAAACCCGTCTTTAACCGAATCAAGAAAAATTTGCGGAATTTTATGGTTAAAAGAACAAACAACAGCAATATCAGCCTGCAAATTCCTAATTTTATTTATAAAAAAAGTGTCGTCTAATGTTTCATAATCAATAAAATTAAGCTTACGTAATTGAGCGAATTGTTTGAAAGAGTCGTAGGTCGGATGTTCTTTTTTTGCCCCCAATACCCCAACAATATTGACCCCCGACATATGCAATCCATCAAGACAAACATACGCCATATCAGGAACACCGACAAATAAAACTCTTTTTTTAAACGATTGTTTATACATATTTTGACAAAAATGCTCCTAAACTTATCGCTAACAAACAAACAATAACGCTTATAACAGTATAAAGCAAGGCTAACAAAAATTCTCCATTTTTGATTAAGTCGAATGTTTCCCACGAAAAAGTGCTAAAAGTTGTCAGCCCACCGCAAAACCCGACGGTTATAGCGAGTTTTAACGTATTGTGCATTGGTGCTTTATTCCAAAATAAAGCCACCGCAAACCCTAAGATTAAGCTTCCTATAATATTTACACTGAGTGTTGCAAACGGAAAATCCATGCTGTAAGCCTTTAGCAAAACAGCAATTCCGTAACGGCTCAACGAGCCAAGCCCACCGCCAAAAAATATTGCAAGAATATTTAACATTAGTTTTTTCCGACTAAGTTTTCTAAAATTTCGCTACATTCTTCAACCAATAAAGCACAATTTTGTTTTCTTTCTGCACTCTGAAAATCATAGCCTGCTGATAAAACCTTGCAACATGTGGCTTTGCGTTTCATTTTAAACCCCTCAATAAATTCTTTTGCTTTTGCACGTGCTGTTTCTTCGTTTGAACAATCATTGTTTTTGCCGAAATTTGCACCTAAAACCATTTGTGCCCCTGCAACCGCTCCGCAGATGCAACCTGATGACATTCCGCCAGAAAACACTGTCGCCACTGCGAGTAAACTCTTGTCGCACAAATTTTTATCTACTGCCGCCTGTACAACGCTCTCCGAGCATGAATATCCCTGTTTATAATAATTAACTGCTTTTTCTTTCATAACTTCCTCCGTTTCTATTTCAAGATTATAGCATGAACAATCAAAGGGAATTTAAGAAATTTTCAACAATAAATTATAGCCTAAACCGCTAAACATTTTGTTTAATATCTCAAGGCTCGGCAACATTTTTCTTGAAAATATTTTATATAATGTAATGCGGTGTACTCCGATTTTTTTGGCAAAACCACAAATGGTATAAGACGTTTCAATTAATGGTTTTAAATCATAAATCAAGGTATTAATATCTTTTGTTTGAGAATATTCTTCTAACAGACTTTCAACCCATAACTTAGCATAAACAGAATCTTTCAATCTGTCTTTTAAATGCTCGTCAAATTTTGGAAATGTTTCATTTTTCTTTTTTGTATTCATTTTTTTGTTCCTTATATTCAATTAAATACTCTTTAGCTTTTTTAATATCACTTGACTGTCTTTGTTTATTGCCACCATTGAATAATATCACGATATATTTATCGGTTTCTGTATAATATATTCTTAGTCCGTTATTGAATTTTAATTCGCATAACTCAGAAGAAATTTGTTTACATTCGCCATATAATCCTCGGGATACTTTATTCAATCTTTTATCAATAATAATTTGCGAACTATTGTCTAATCCATCGTACCAGATTTTAAAAGGTACTTTGTTGGTTAGCGTTTTATAAAAATAAATTTCTTTCATAAATTTATTGTAACCGATAGGCTACAATAAATCAAGTATTTATGTCAATTTGGTATAAAAAGGGGAAAGTAAGCGAAAATTGCAAAACTATTCACCTATTCACCTGTTCAGCTTTTCAGCCAAAAAAAAGCGAACGTCACCGCTCGCTTTTTACTTTTTACATTTTGCTTTTTACTTATTTAGAGCAAGAACAGCCCAAAGTTGATTGTTCTCTCAAATCCTGAGCCTTGTCGGTATTCTCCCAAGGAACATCAAAATCCGTTCTGCCCATATGTCCGTAAGCCGCTAATTTTTGGTAAAATTTACCGTCATTCTTAGCAGGTAAGCCCCTCAAATCAAACTGATTAATAATCGCCGCAGGTCTTAGGTCAAAGTTTTGCTTGACAAGGCAACAAATTTCCTCATCAGGACAATTTCCCGTTCCGAAAGTATCCACCATCACAGAAATCGGCTCCGCAACCCCAATCGCATAAGCTAATTAGAGTTCGCATTTTTCAGCCAAGCCCGCCGCAACGATGTTTTTAGCCACCCATCTCGCCGCATAAGCCGCTGAACGGTCAACCTTTGTAGGGTCTTTACCCGAAAAAGCTTGCTCTGATTGCAATTAACCCTCACCCGACTTTCCCTTACGTAGGACAGGGTCACTCGCCTCATTCTTCGGCGGTTCCCTTTGTCTAGCGTTCGCGGGCTTCCGCTCACGAAGAAAGTCGACCTCTCCGCAAGGGAGAGGTAAAAAGCTCGGTAAGCTTTTTGAAAATTAGTTTTTACACAACCTGAAACGAGATTGCTTCGTTCCCGCATCGGTTTTCCACCTAAAAACCCCTCGCCTCGCAATGACACATGCAGCGGAAGATGAAAAAGTAAGCGAGATTTGCAAAACTCTCACCTCTCACTTTTCGGGCTTGTTGCCGCCGTTCACCGTTCACCGTTCACCGTTCACAGCTTACCGTTTACCCGTCGAACCCCTCGCCTCGCAATGACGGCAACTGCGAGACGCAAACTCGCCGTCAGGCACTCTTTCCCATGTCGTGCTGAACTTGTATCAGCTTCTTTCCAGTGAATTACGTCGGTTAAATCCTGAAATACCCGCATAGGGACATTTTCTACGGCTCAATCTTTCGCCTTGAAAAGCAGTCAATTCAAGATGACGTGACGTTGGATGTTGTTATTGCCACGCTTTGTCTTACCATGCTTGACCTTCAGGGTTTATCATGCCTTAATATTCAACTATATTAACATTTTACTAACTTATTTCTATGTCACTTTCCGGTGATTAGCTACCTTGTTATCAGACTTGTAAAGACATATTTACCTTTCTCTTTACAAGCCTGCTTGTTTAAATTAAAATTTTAAGGGGAAGTAAACCGTTCTACGATAGTCTAAAGAGGAATTTTTTACCCACACCACTAGCGAATCTATTCAAACATTCAATCGGAAGGAATTTAAATGAGTAATGAAATGAAAAGAACATTATCATTGTCCGACTCTATCTCAATAGTAGCCGGCTCAATGATTGGTTGCGGAATTTTTCTTGTATCCGCAGATATATCAAGGCAGGTTAATTCGGCGATTTTGCTTTTGGTTGTTTGGATTGTAGCCGGATTTGTGTCTTTTTGCGGAGCTATAGCCTATGGTGAACTCGCGGCAAATATTCCTGACGAAGGCGGACAATATATGTATCTTAAAAAGATATACAATGATAAAGTGGCTTTTTTATTCGGTTGGACACTGTTTTTGGTAATCCAAGCGGGAACTATTGCGGCAATAAGCGTTGCTTTTGCTAAGTTTACAGGGCTTTTAATTCCTGCAATAAATTCTCATCACATGCTTTTTCAACTCGGGGTCATCCATTTTTCCACCCAACAATTTTTTGCAGTGCTAACCATTTTTATCCTGACATATATCAATTCTCGTGGAATTGAATACGGCATGATTACCCAAAATTTGTTTACAGTTACAAAACTTTTATCTATTGTGGCGATTATAGTATGCGGTTTGGTGTTTGGTTTAAATTGGGATGTGATTCATTCAAATTTTGCACTAAGTACGTTTTCTTTTCATTTTTCGGATATAGCCAAAGTTTCAACGGCTACGGTAGGTGCTTTGTTTGCTTCAATCAGCTGGAATAATATAACATTTATCGCTGGCGAAATCAAAGAACCCGAAAAGAATGTTAAAAAAGCACTCGCTTATGGTGTAGGCATGGTCGTTGCCCTTTATGTGTTGGTAAATATAATCTATGTAATTTCAACTCCAATCGGTGCAATACAGACGGCGTCTGAAGATATTGTTGCAGCGGTTTCAATGAACGCAATCTTTGGTGAAATCGGCAAAAAAATAATCGCCGTTATAATCATGATTTCAGCGTTTGGTTGTGCGAACGGTATGGTTATGGCAGGGGCTAGAGTTTATTACAAAATGGCCAAAGATAGATTGTTCTTCAGGAGCTTGGCGGTTATAAACAGAAAAACCAAAGTTCCCGTCAATTCTCTTTGGTTCCAGTTTGCTTGGATTACGGCACTTATTGCTTGGGGAAATTACACTCAACTTTTAGATTTTGTAATCTTTGCTTCTTTAATATTTTATATAATTACCATGGTTGGGATATTTGTTTATAGAAAAAAATTCCCTGAATCCAGCAAAGCTTTAAGAATTAACAGTTTCTTTGCGATATCTTTCATAGCTATTTCGACCTATATCGTAGGTTGTTTAGCGTTTTATAAACCAATGTATACGTTACCCGGATTTTTAATTACGCTTGCGGGGGTACCTGTTTATTTCTTATGGAACAAAGCGAGAGAGAAGGCAACTTTGGAAAGATTGAATGGCACAAATTCTCCGTTAGTAAGCAATCCTATAGAAGCTGAAGCAAATTCCTTAACAAATAGTCATAATTAACCCTGAATTTTTCAACCGGTAGCAACTTTTTTTTTGTTCAAGTATTATATGAATATGCAGGTTAAAGATAAAACTACTTTTAAATCTCAGGCTGTTTATAATGTAACGGCAAGAATACAAGAAAACACTATTCTTAACAGAGGATTGCTTGATCTCGGAGGGCTTGCCGGACCTCAAATTATTATGTCCAACAATAATGATGAAAAAATAGAAAGAGGAGTAATTCAGAGCCTATATTTTGTATCTGCATTTTTGGCTCCTTACATCCTACTTCCGTTTTTTAATAAAACATTTTTAGCCCGAAACGGAGTTGTTAACAAGCTCGTTAATAATGAAAGAAAAATAATAGAAGTTTCAAAAAAATATCTTACCCAAAGTGCTAAATTTATGGAAGATGGGATTATGGAAACTGCGGAAAAATTAGAACTGGAGGCTGAAAAAGCAGGCAAAAAAATAAAAGTACAAGAAGATTTTAAGAATATTCTCAACAGATTTTCGGATAAAGAAGACTTAAAAAACCGGTTACTTAAAACCCATGAAGATGTCCTTTTTGCCGACTTTTTGGCGACTGCCTTAATGTGGTGTGCTATTCCGTGGGTGGGGACTGAAATAACTAAATTAAGAACAAAACGCCATGGGTTTTCTGCTACATATAACATGATGAGTGAACAACAATCAAAATTGAACGCCCAAAAACACGAAAAAGAAAAAAATAAAAAATTAATAACATCAGGACTAATTGGTATAATCCCTGCAATAATCTTCCCTAAACTCGTGACGAAAGGGTTAAAAAGTAAAGGCGGAATACTCAATTTTGTCAAAAAAATTCCTAAGAGTTTTGACTACACCAAAGGAATATACCCGTCAAAATTTATTTTCGGGGCAATATGGCTGCTTTGCGACTATCCTTCGGCAATAATATCCTCCAGAGATAAATATGAACAAAAGGATAGAGCAATCAGACATGGAAGCAGCCTTGTTGTATTTTTTGGCGGGGATTTTTTATTGAACAATATTTTAGGTCGATTATCGGATATGTTTTTGAAGACTCAAATAATGGATAGAGCAAAGTTTAAAACCAAACCGAATTTTTTCAATAAAATCAGCTTGCAACCGAAGGATTTTACGAAATTAAACGATTTAAAAGGAATTGAGCCAAAGATAATCCAGAGAACAAAAAATATTGGAGCGGGAATCTACTGGTTAACTTTATTTGCGAATATGGGGCTGCTTGGTTTTGCCTTACCCTCGGTTTTAAATAAAATTCTAAAGGATGATATAAAAAATAATCCTTTAGATAAAATCCCTCATTAGTAATGTTTAATTGTGTTTAGTTTTGGACTTGCAACAAAAATATTTTCAGGGATTACGACAATTCCTTCACCTCCGCTGAAATTTGGGATTGTTGCTTTTATAATCAGAGTTTTGTGATAAAATTCCAATTGAGTTATTATTCCTTTTTCAAAAGGGTTTCTGCAATCCACCCATAAAATAATTTGCGGTTTTATCTCCCCACCAACGGTAATCGTATTCGCATAATATTTGTATAATGAAAAAGGTTCATTCCCATCTAAAATAATTTTACTATAAACGGGATTATTCAATGAAATCATAGAATCTTTGGTTTCCAAAATAGCTAAAGCTTTCGTTGCAGCAGCACAAGTGTCACCCAACATCATACCTGAAGGTTCTATGAGCGCTACATTTGCGTTTATTTCCGCATTTAAATTGTAAATGGAATTCACGTCCTGCCAAAAAAGAGCCGTCTCAAAAATTATCAGTGTTAAGAATATTAAAATCGGAAATACAAAAATAAATTCAATTAAATTTTGTGCCGGTTTTCTCTGATTAATTACACGTTTAAAAATCTGCATAAACTTTTTATTAAACCTTTCATGCTTTCTGAATAAGGAGTGTTGATATTTTCATAATATTTATTATAACTTCTAATGATATTTTGTGGAAGAGCGTTGCCTGTTTGTAAAATCTCCGCTATAAATTCCAAATAGTCATCTTGTTCATCTTTGTAATCCAAATCTTTTTTACGAAACTCTTCGTCTGCCTCAAGATGAATAAGAGCATGATAAGCAGTTTTAATTGTGTCATCATTTATATCTTTAGGAAATTTTAAAATAGCTTCTTTTACATGCAAAGTTTCGGCTAAAACCATATAAATTAGCCTTGAAACAATTTTTCTTTCTTCTTTATATTTTGGTTTAATCATTGTTAAGGATTACACCGGAAGGTTTTCTGCTTCTTTTTCTATAAACCTTAACAGATGGACGTAATTTCCTTCAAAAAACTGGTTTAAAATTTCTTCTACAGCTTTTTTTGAAGCTTCATTTTTATCAATGGTGCTTCTGTAAAAGAATTTTTTCCCACTTCTATATCTGACTAAAACTCCCTTTGAGTCTAATCTATCCATAACAGTTTTGATTGTTGTGTAAGCTCTTTCTATATCGTTATTATTCAAAGTTTTAACAATGTCTGCAACCGAGATATTTGCGTCTTCATTCTGTTCTTGCAGTTGCCAAATGGCGTTCATAATTTCTATTTCAAGGATGCCATAAACCATAATATTATTTCTCCATTCTTAGCTTGAGGGAACTACTATCAACATAGTAATACAAAAAAGAAAAAAAACAAGTGGGGGCGAATGGTGAAGTAGATATGAAATTTCGCAGTATTTCTTTACAATTACTAACAAAAAAGGCAATTATTTTAGTACGATTGTTTTTATTAATATATATAATATTTTATGAGGAAGCTATGAAAGAACAAGAATTAAATACCCTAATGTCAGTAGTCTCAGATCCAATCTGTAATGTATATACATTCAACTCAAGAAAAGATGTTGAAGAAATTCAACGTATGGTTAGAATATTTAATATATCTGAAGCGCAACACAATAAACATAGAATGTTGTCTATTAAAAATTTGGCGACTTTTAGACTTGTATTAAGCAATAATTAAAATCATTAACTACCCTCATCCCCGTTAAAGAGGAATATTTTTTACAGAAATTTCGTAGACACCCCTCCTATGTTTTTGCTATAATCTGTTTATGATTATAACCGCAGGGATTTACAAGGGGCGTAAGGTTACGGCACCTGATGAAAAAATAGTTCGACCTACTTTGTCAAAGATTAGAGAAAGTATTTTCAACACGCTTTTTTCTATGATGGATTTTAATAGTAAAACTTTTTTGGATATGTTTGCAGGTTCCGGAATTATGGGGCTTGAGGCACTTTCTCGCGGATTTGAATCTGTTTTGGCGTTGGAGAAAAATCCCAAAGTCGCTAAAATTTTAAAGGGAAATTATGAAAATATAAAAATAGCACCAAATTTAATCATTGGGGACAGCTTAGAACAAAAAATTAAAAAGCAGTTTGATGTAATATACCTTGATCCACCTTATTTCAGCGGGATTTATGAAAAAAGTCTCGAAAAAATTAAAAAAGACTCGTTATTGAAAGACAATGGCGTAGTTATTTTAGAACATGTTACTGAAATTTGTTGGAATGATTTTGGATTTGAATTAATTAAACAGAAAAAATATTCGGGTAAATTTGTGACTTTTTTAACAATAGATTGTTTCACAAGATAATTTTTTTACAAGCTCCAAGCACTCTTCGTAAGTATCCACTTCTATCACATTATCAATAGCCAAAGCTTTTTTTGTAACATTTAAAACCGAGTGATTTTCCCTAACCGCAAAAACTTTTATCCCTCTCTTAATTGCTTCAAATACGGGAGTAGAGCCCAGAGCATTGTGGGGCATTACGAGAAAATCCAAATCGGCTATTTTTATTGCATTTTTTGAGTTTGATATTAAAGGTGCCTGATTTAAGCCGATTAAAATACAAGGTAAAAATGTAGGCGTAATATACTCCGCACTCGATTTCGGGTCGACTATTTTTGTCGAAATCGAAAAATCTTCAAACGCAGGAGCATGAGCTACAGGGATTTTTAATTCTTTTGACAGGTAATGCGAAATTATCGCCTCAACTCCGCCTATCGGGTCAACACCAAGTCCATTCTCATATTCGTGATTTTGTTGATTGGCTTCATTAAATTTACAAACTACGGCAATTGCATTGGCGCCTTTTTGCAAAAGATTTTTGGCAGTGCACAAAAGAGTTTCAATATTTTTTACTTTTCCTGTAGAGATGCCGGAATTATCCACAAAAAAAATAACCTCTACGGCCTCGGGGGTAATTTCATAGATTATATCTATATCGTAAACTGTTTTTACCGCATTTATCGTGTTCAAATGAATATTTAAGACATTTTGAGAAATTCCCTTGTCAAAAATCACACCGATTTTATTTTTTATCGATGGCTGTAAATTCACCTTGCCCTTGAAAAATTCGTCTAAAGCATAACCCTCAACATAAAGCATATTTGGGGTAATCCCTGAAAATGCACCCGCGTTTACGACATTGGGATTTACAATCATGGCTGCGTGTTGGGCAAATCTTCTTGCCCAAGTGCTTGCATCTCCTGCATATCCGCCGATTGAAGCCCCAATTCCTGTCGGGACAATAAACGCCCCTAATTTATTATTTTTAAAATTATTTTTTATCATAGAGCAATTATAAACCAAAAAAGAGGCAATTGCCTCTTTTTTGTCTTTGTATCCTTTATCTTTTTATTTAGTAGCTGCGCCACCGCCGTATTTATAATCGCTTTGGATATTTTGTTTTAAGGCTGTCTTGAAACTTTCCTTGTATGAGGTAGTTGCCTGAATTTCTGTTTCAAGAGCTTGTTTTCTTGTTTCCAGTTGACTTTCCCAATCTGTTATTTGTGCCAATTTAACCTCATATTGACCACTAATTTGATCCATTTGAGTTTTATATTCGGTAGAATCAGGGGCGGCAGAGTTTCTTATGACGCTTTTTTGGTCGTTTGTTGATGTTACAAGGTTGATTGTTTGACCGCTTGCTTGCGTTATACTCGTCATTATATCAGACAATTCATTCGTAAGATCTGCTTCTCTCATTGTATAAAAATTAACTGTTGCTTGAATACCTGCGTAAGACATGTTTATTTTACCTCTATTTTAAGTACACATATATAAATAAAAACGAAAGTATATACTTAATTGCGCAAAGTATATACTTTCGTTACATTCGTTTACAAATAATGGATATACAAAAAAATACGGTCGATTTTATTTATTTTCCCCACTTGACAGGCAAAGCAACAATTGGCAATGTTTTTAGCGTTTCTTAATCCCGCAAAACGACCGATTGTAACGAATTGTGTGTTTAAATTTTAAATAATACAAATTCTTCTTGACTATGATTATTGAAGTAGTACGATTGTATAACATGCTTATTATGCTAAAATAAGTACATTTAGCCAAAAGAATAAATAGCAAAATTTTATAGTACGTACGCCACAAACATAGACGAGGTGAATTAATGTCGACAACAAAATATGCAAAAAGAGTAACTCCTATGGGTATCCCGAATACCAGATTAGATGATTTACCTGACCTAATTGAAGTGCAAAAAAAATCTTTTGAATGGTTCTTAAAAGAAGGTTTGAAAGAGGAATTACTTTCTTTTTCTCCTATTAAGGACTATACAGGCAGATTGGAACTGCATTTTTTACCAAATTATACATTTGATAACCCGAAATATACAATTGAAGAAGCTCGAATCCATGACGCAACTTATGCGAAACAGCTTCGTGTAATGATTAGACTTGTTAACCGTGATAGCGGCGAGATTAAAGAACAGGAAGTTTACATAGGCGATATCCCTACAATGACTGATAAAGGGACATTTATCGTGAACGGCGCGGAACGTGTAATCGTTTCTCAAATCGTTCGTTCTCCGGGAGTTTATTTCAAAAGAGAAGTTTCTCCGACGGGAAAACGTTTGTACAACGCAACTTTAATTCCTAACCGCGGAGCATGGTTAAAAATCGAAACTGATTCTAATGATTTGGTTTACGTTAAGATTGATAAAAATAGAAAAATCCTCGCTACAACTTTGTTGAAAGCAATGGGGATTACGGTTTCTGAAATGGAAACATTGTTTACCCACTCAGAATTTTTGAAAAGAACTCTTGAAAAAGATACCTCAGAGACTACGGATGATGCTTTAGTTGAAGTTTATAAAAAATTGAGACCGGGCGATCCTGCATCTCCTCAAGGTGGACGTTCAATTTTGGAAGCAAGATTCTTTGATGAGAAAAAATATGATATCGGAAGAGTTGGTCGTTATAAGTTAAACAAAAAACTTAATTTGAACGTTCAAAATTCTCAAAGAACTTTGACGGTTCAAGATATCGTGGCTTCAATAGAATATTTGATTAATTTAACTTATGATGAAGGAACGATTGATGATATCGACCACTTAGGAAACAGAAGAATCCGTTCAGTGGGCGAATTGCTTCAAAACCAGTTCAGAGTGGGTTTATCAAGAATTGAAAGAATTGTTAAAGAAAGAATGACTCTTCAAGATTCAGAAACTTTAACACCTTTAAATCTTTTAAACACAAAACCTTTGATTGCGTCTTTGAAAGAATTCTTTGGTTCTTCGCAATTATCACAGTTTATGGACCAAACTAATCCGCTTGCCGAATTAACTCACAAGAGAAGAATTTCAGCTTTAGGACCCGGTGGCTTGATGAGAGAAAGAGCGGGCTTTGCGGTTCGTGATATTCACCCTTCACACTACGGAAGAATTTGTCCGGTTGAAACTCCTGAAGGTCCAAACGCTGGTTTGATAGGCTCTTTGGCTACTCATGCGAAGGTTAATGATTACGGATTTATTGAATCCCCGTTCTTCGTTGTAACAGATGGGATTGTAACGGATGAGGTTCACTATTTATCAGCAGATGAAGAAGAAAATTACCGTATTGCACCTTCTGATATTCAGTTAAATAAAAATACAAAAAGCATAAAACACGAATATGTTCCTGTTCGTTATCGTTCAGAATTTACGATGGGTGAATCGACAAAAGTTGACTATATGGGTGTTTCACCTATTCAGATTATCTCTGTTGCAACATCTTTAATTCCGTTCATTGAGCACGATGACGCAAACAGAGCGTTGATGGGTTCAAACATGCAACGTCAGGCTGTGCCATTGTTAATAACCCAAAGACCGGTTGTCGGAACAGGTCTGGAAGCCAGAGCGGCAAAAGATTCAGGTATGGTAGCGGTTGCGGCTGTTGACGGTACTGTTGAAAGAGTTGTTGGCGAAGAAGTTACTATTAAAGATAAAGCAGGCAAGCTCCATATTCATCAGCTTGTAAAATATTTGAGAAGTAACCAAGATACTTGTATCAACCAAAGACCGATTGTAAGAGAAGGTGATGTGCTTAGAGCAGGCGATGTAATAGCAGACGGGGCGTCTACAAGTTGCGGAGATTTATCACTTGGTAAAAACGTTCTTTTGGCTTATATGCCTTGGGAAGGTTATAACTTTGAGGATGCGATTTTGCTTTCTGAAAGATGCGTTCATGATGATATTTTTACATCTGTTCACATTGAAAAATTAGAAATAGATGCAAGACAAACAAAACTCGGACCTGAAGAAATTACAAGAGAAATACCTAACGTTTCAGAAGAGTCTTTAAGACATTTGGACGAAAGAGGGATTGTAAGAATAGGGGCAAGAGTTTATGCTGATGATATTTTGGTCGGTAAAGTTACTCCGAAAGGGGAATCTGAACACCCGCCTGAAGAAAAATTGTTAAGAGCAATCTTTGCCGAAAAAGCAAGAGATGTAAAAGATAATTCCTTACGTGTTCCTCACGGCGAAGGCGGCAGAGTACTTGACGTTAAGGTATTTGACAGAGAAAAGGGTGACGAATTACCACCGGGCGCGAACACTGTAATCAGAGTTTATATCGCTCAAAAACGTAAAGTTTCTGTAGGTGATAAACTTTCAGGTCGTCATGGAAACAAAGGTATCGTTTCAAGAATTTTACCTAAAAATGATATGCCTTTCTTGCCGGACGGAACGCCTGTTGATATCGTATTGAATCCTCTTGGGGTTCCTTCACGGATGAACGTTGGACAGACTTATGAATGTTTACTTGGCTTAGCTTCTTATTTAACAGGGAATTACTATGAAGCGCCTCCGTTTGATGAAATGTATGGCGACAATCAGTCCGAAATCGCTACAAAGGCAGAGCTTTTGAAAGGGATTAAAGAATCAGGTTGTGACTGGGTTAGAGAAGACGGAAAAGTGATGCTGCTTGACGGAAGAACGGGCGAAGCCTTTGATCAGCCAGTTGCAGTCGGTGTTTCTTACATCTTGAAACTTGTCCACCTTGTTGATGATAAAATCCACGCGAGAAGCACAGGTCCTTATTCACTTGTAACTCAACAACCGTTGGGCGGTAAAGCTCAATTCGGTGGTCAAAGATTCGGTGAGATGGAAGTTTGGGCACTTGAAGCTTACGGCGCGGCTTATACTTTACAGGAAATGCTTACGATTAAATCAGATGACGTTAACGGAAGAAACAGAGCTTATGAAGCTATTGTTAAGGGTGATAACATTCCAAGACCGGGAATTCCTGAGTCATTCAAGGTACTTGTAAGAGAATTGCAAAGTATCGGTTTGGACATTACCGTTGCCAAAAAAGATGGCATAGAAGTTGACTTAATGAGTGATTTGGACGATTTAAGAAAATCCGCTCCAAAAAGAACTTTATCGGATATCGATTCAGAGTTGTTGAATATCAACTTCTTTGAGACACCTGCAACATTTGGCGAACTATAAAACAGTAAACGGTAAACAGTAAATCCGTTCACCGTTTACCGATTACCGTTTACCAAAACAAAAAGTAAAGTAGGTCGGGCATACTTGCCCGACAACATAAAGGAGAACGACATTGTCTACAAGTATTGATTATTTTGATTATATAAGGGTTAGTATAGCTTCACCCGAAAGAGTTATGAAATGGTCTTACGGTGAGGTAACAAAACCTGAAACCATAAATTATCGTACGCTTAAACCTGAGCGTGACGGTTTGTTCTGCGAAAGAATTTTCGGGCCGTCAAAGGACTGGGAATGTTATTGCGGAAAATATAAAAGAGTAAGACACAAGGGTATTATCTGCGAAAGATGCGGCGTTGAGGTCACTGATTCAAAAGTGCGTAGACACCGTATGGGTCACATTAAGCTTGCTGCGCCTGTCAGCCATATTTGGTTTTTAAAAGGTATTCCAAGCTATTTGGGATTGTTGTTGGATATATCTTTGAAAGACTTGGAACAAGTTATTTACTTCAATAATTATATTGTAATGGAGCCTGCTGAAAGCACGTTCAAAAAATTCCAACTTCTTGGTGAGGAAGATTATGAAGACTATTTAACAGAAAATGAAGAATCCGGATTAAAAGTTGGAATAGGTGCCGAAGCGATTAAAGATTTGCTCGCAGAACTTAATATAAAAGAAATTGCCGAAGATATCAGAAAAGAACTTGAAGGTCCTATAGGTTCGGTTCAAAGAAAAAGTAAGTTGATTAAGAAATTGAGACTGCTTGATTCTCTAATTTCAAGCGACACAGAACCGACTTGGATGATAATGGATGTATTGCCTGTAACTCCTCCTGATTTAAGACCTATGGTCCAGTTAGACGGTGGAAGATTTGCAACATCTGATTTAAACGATTTGTACAGACGTGTAATCAACAGAAACAATCGTTTAGCAAGATTATTGGAAATGGGTGCACCTGAAATTATCGTGAGAAACGAAAAAAGAATGTTACAAGAAGCGGTGGACGCTTTAATCGATAACGGAAGACGTGGAAGAACAGTCGTTGGTCCAAATAACAGACCTTTAAAATCACTTTCAAATATTATTGAAGGTAAGCAGGGTCGTTTCAGACAGAATTTGTTAGGAAAACGTGTTGATTATTCAGGACGTTCGGTTATCGTAGTCGGACCTCAATTAAGCTTAAACCAGTGCGGTTTGCCGAAAGAAATGGCGATTGAATTATTCAAGCCGTTTGTCGTAAATAAATTAATCGAACGCGGGTATGTACAAAACATTAAATCTGCGAAAAAGAAAATCGAGCGTTCCGAGGCAATTGTTTGGGATATTTTGGAAGAAGTCATTGACGGACATCCGGTTATGTTAAACCGTGCACCAACCTTGCACAGACTTGGTATTCAAGCATTTGAGCCGGTTTTGGTAGAAGGTAGAGCAATCCAGTTGCATCCACTTGTTTGTACAGCGTTTAACGCCGATTTCGACGGTGACCAAATGGCCGTTCACGTTCCTTTGTCAATCGAAGCTCAAACTGAAGCAAGAATGTTAATGCTTGCCACTAACAATATTTTGGCTCCTGCGACAGGGAAACCGATTATCACTCCTTCTCAGGATATGGTTTTGGGTATGTATTACTTGACTATATTGAAAAATGAAGAAGAACCGATTAAGGGATATTTCTTTAATTTTAGAGATGCCATTTCTGCTTTAGAAGTTGGGGTTATAAAGCTTCACGATAAAATTATCGTAAGGGATGAACAGAACGAAAGAATTGAAACCACCGTTGGCAGAATTCTATTCAACGAAGCTGTTAGAGAAGCGGTATTAGGCTGAGAAGTGAAGGGCTTCCAAGCAAAGGAGATGCGAGCGGGAAGTCAAAATAATTGAGGGTCAACGAAACAATGCCCGAGTGCAATTAGGCTGGTAAGCCGACAAATCGAAAAAGTTAGTAGTAAAACAATAGAGTTAGTAAAGGCGGAATTTCAAAAATTTCGTGTTGAGGTTGAAAAAATGGAAACAAAGTATAAAAATACAAAAAAATCTTTGGATTATATCAACAAGATTATTGATAAAAAATCTTTGAATAATCTTTTATTGCAAATATATCTTGAATTTGGCGGTGCGAAAACAGCGACTTTGGCTAACAGCCTTAAAAACTTGGGATATAAATATGCTACCAAAGCCGGTACAACAATTTCGATTGCTGATTTAGAAGTTCCTCCCGATAAAAAAGATTTATTAAGACAGGCAGAAGCTGAAATTGATAAATCTACTCACAGATATTTAAAAGGTGAAATTACAGAAGTTGAAAGATATACAAAGGTTATCGACACTTGGTCTGAAACAACTTCCAAGTTGACAGAGTGTGTAGTTAAGAATTTTGATAAATTAAACCCTGTATACATGATGGCTTTTTCCGGAGCGAGAGGGAATCTTTCACAGGTATCGCAATTGGTTGGGATGCGTGGTTTGATGGCAGATGCGCAGGGGCAAATCATCGATTTACCGATTAAATCAAACTTTAAAGAAGGTTTATCCGTTACGGAATATATCATCTCCTCATACGGTGCGAGAAAAGGGCTTGTAGATACAGCGTTAAAAACAGCCGATTCAGGTTATTTGACAAGACGTTTGGTTGACGTTGCTCAAGATGTTATCATTAGAGATGTTGATTGTCATACTGACAAATGTATCAGAATGAAATCCATTTCTGACGGTGAAAAAAATATTGTCCCTCTTTCAGATAGATTGTTGGGAAGAACTATTGCCGAAGATATTATCGGTGAAGACGGAAAAGTTTTAATCAAATCAGGAACAACTCTTGACAGAGAGGATGTCAAAAAAGTTGCGAAGTTAGACTTAAATGAGTTGAATGTTCGTTCAGGTTTGACATGCGGTTTAGAATACGGGGTTTGCCAAAAATGTTACGGATGGGCTATGACGACTCAAAAAATGGTTGATGTCGGCGAAGCAATCGGTATTATTGCGGCACAATCAATCGGTGAACCCGGAACACAGCTAACAATGAGAACGTTCCACACAGGCGGTGTATTCAAGGGGGCTGCTGCGACTAAACGAATTATTGCTAAAGAAGCAGGTGAAATTGTTTCTAAGATTAAGTCTCGTGAATTGAGAACAAGACACGGGGATGTTGTACAGGTTGCGACTTATGAAGCTGATATGGAAGTTAAGACTTCAAAAGGCTCTACAAAATACCACATTCCTGCAGGGTCAAGAATTTTGGTTACAAACGGAATGAGTATTAAAAAAGGCGAAATTTTAGCCGATTTTGAACCTGGTAGCCAAGGTGAGGGTAGCCGTTTAACAGAAAAGGCAACAAAAGATATTACTGCTGATTTGTCAGGGGAAGTTTTGTTCGAAGATTTTATCGCAGATGAAAAGAAAGACAGACAAGGGAACATTTCAAGAACATCTAATAAAAACGGAATTGTTTGGGTTTTGGGTGGAGATGTTTATAATTTGCCGGGTGGTTCTAAAGTTCTTGTTAAAGATGAACAAAAACTTTCAAAAGGTGATAAGCTTGCTGAAACTTTAACAATATCAGAACATGGCGGTGAGGTTAGAGTTGGCGAAGATTTAATCATTGACGATGTTCAATTTGAAGGAAAGAAAATTAAGAAAATTGTTCAAGGTAAAGAGCTTACAATCGTAATCGCTTCTTTAATGCCTTCGAATGCAAAATTTGAACAAACTAAAAAAGAACAACTTTGGGTTGTCGATGAAACAGGCGAAAAATATATTGTAAAATCTCCTGTTGATACAACCGTCGAAAATGGAATGATTATTGCCGAATTAATCGATGATGAATGTTCAGTTCAATCGAGCGGTGAAATCAGATATGTGGATGTAGAAGTTGATGAAAATCAGATTATTACAAAAACAGGTAATGTTGTGTTTGTTCCTGAAGAAATTCATCAAATAAGCAAGGATTCAGGTTTAAAAATGGTTGAATCCGGAACATTCGTTGTTGCAGGAACAGAAGTTGTTAAAGACATCTATTGTCATATCGACGGTATCGTTGAATTGAAAGAATGTAATGATATTATCCATGAAATTACAATCAGACCGGGGGAAATCCATTCTCTGTCAAGTGTCAGTGAATTAAAAGTTGAAGAAGGCGAAATCGTCCAAAAAGGTACTGTAATTGCCGCTGGGGTTAAGGCGAAAGAGACTTCTATTGTAACTATTATGGAATCGGATATAGATGATTTGAACATAGATGATTTGGATGAAGATTTAGACGCGAGTTTATCCGTTGACGAGGAACATATTGCAAATCAACCAATCCAGATTTTGGTTAGACCTGTTCAAATTTTGAATATACAACAAAAAGATGTTTCTATAAAATTTGATACAACAGACGAATTGATTGATATTGTTCCTGTAACCCAACTTCAATATAAAGATGGAGCAAGAGTAAGAAATCTTGACGGTGCGACTTTAACAAGAACAAGCTTAGTTCTTCAAATGCAGGGGTATTTATCTCACCTTAAGGGCATGGTTGAATTAGACAGCAAAAATCATTTAAAAGTAGTTGTGTTGGAAACATTAATTGTCCGTCGTGAAATTGAAGGCAGCTCTAAGTTATCTTCTTCACTTCAAACTGAATTATTGGTAAAACACGGACAGATAATTAAGCCTAAAACGCCTGTTGCAAAAACTCAAGTTCTTGCTATCCACGATAGTGTGGCTTCGATTAAAAATGACAAATCTGAGGCAAGAAGATTATTGTTAATTTGTGATAGTTATGAAATTAAATTACCTATCAAAGCAAAAGCTTGTGTAAAAGAAGGTGATTTTATCAGACTGGATTCAATTGTTGCTGAAAGTGGCGAAAAAACAACTGTTTCAGGACAAGTTCTTAAAGTATCCAAAACGGAAGTTGTTATCAGAACGGGACGTCCTTATTTAATATCTCCGGGTACAATGTTACAGGTAGATTCAGGAGCTCTTGTATTAAGAGGTGATATGCTTGCTACGTTGGTATTTGAAAGACAAAAAACCGGTGATATCGTTCAGGGTTTGCCGAGAGTTGAGGAACTTTTGGAAGGAAGAAAACCGAAAGAATGTTCTATTTTGGCTGAATTTGATGGTGTTGCTGAAATTGAAATCGAGGATGATATGCCTAGATTATATTTGGTTAGTGAAAACGGCAGAACCGAAATTAAATATGCAATCGATTCAAATATTATTGTTGCAGACAAGCAAAAAATAACAAAAGGTCAACCAATCACAAGCGGACCTTTGAACCCTCATGACGTAATCAGATTAAAAGGTCCTGAGGCGGCACAACAGTACTTGGTGGATGAGGTACAAAGAGTATATCGTTCTCAAGGGGTTGAAATCGCCGATAAGCACGTTGAAATAATTGTAAGACAAATGACTAAGAAGGTAAAAGTTCTTGAGCCTGGGGATACAAAATTATTACAGGGTGAACTTGTTGAAATTCAGCAGTTTGAAGCTGAAAATAAATTGGCAAAAGAAGCAGGACTTGTTGGGGCTGAATGTGAGCATTTATTGCTTGGTATTACCAAGGCGAGTTTGAATACTGAAAGTTTCATCTCAGCCGCGTCATTCCAAGAAACGACAAGAATCCTTACGGAAGCTGCTGTTGAGGGGAAGAAAGACTTACTAAGAGGATTGAAAGAAAACGTTATCATCGGTCGTTTAATCCCTGCTGGTACTGGATATCACCACTTGACAAATGCGAGTGAAGAAAAAGACAGAGAAGCATTGAGACGTGCTGCTGCGAGAAATCAAGCAAGAAAGCCTTCTGCAATTTTGGAAGAAATTGAAGGAATGTTCGGTGCTCCTGATTTAACAATCGAGTAATATTAAAATATACAATATAAAGAATTAAGACCGATTTGCGGAGCAAATCGGTCTTAATTCTTTGTTGCCCTTGCCACTTGAATTAATTTTTGTTACTATGAATTTATGAAAAATAATGCACAGTTTTATATTGTTCCGACACCTATCGGAAATTTGAAAGATATTACGCTACGGGCGATTGAAGTGTTAAAATCCGTTGATGTTATAGCTTGTGAGGATTCCAGAGTTACCCAAAAATTGCTTAATCACTATGAAATTAAAACAAAATCAATTTCTTATCATAAATTTAACGAAAAAGAGCGTATAAAGTTGTTTTTAAGCCTGTTAAATGAGGGTAAAACCGTTGCGCTTGTGTCAGATGCAGGAACTCCTTTAATCTGTGACCCTGGGGCGGTTTTAATCGAGGAGTTGAGAAAAAATGATATAAAAATAACCGCGCTTGCGGGGGCATCTGCCGTCACGACCTTTCTTTCGCAGGTGCCAAAAGGCGGTGAAGAATTTGCATTTGTCGGGTTTTTACCAAAATCGGAAGGACAAATTTTGGCGATTTTACAGAAATTTGCTCACACTAACACTATTTTTTACGAATCGCCCAACAGGTTACTAAAAACATTGGAATATGTTAAAAAATTCAATTTGGACGCAAAGGTTGCAGTTGGAAGAGAATTAACCAAAATGTTTGAAGAAATTGTTGTGGATAAAGTTCAAAACATTATAGAATATTATAAAAATAATGTTTTAAAAGGTGAAATCGTTGTCATGGTTTATAAACAAGAGGATGTAGAATTTTCTGAAATAGAAATTTTGGCAAAAATAAATCAATTAAGACAGAAAAAATTCAGCACCAAAGAAATTTCAACAATTCTTGCAACACTTTATAATGTAAATAAAAATGAAGTATATAAATTGATAATTTAACAATGACCGTCAGATATTTTTCATTATTTGTTGATTTTAATACATTTGACCTAACATTATTCTGCCCTCTTGTATTTTTATCGATTATCTGTTATAATGCGGGAAGTAAAAAAAGTGTTCTCTGTTTATATATAGTTTATTTTAGGTGAAGTTATGATTACACAGGTTAGTGGTCTTAGCTCGGGTGTTGCTACAAAAGATCCGAGAAGAAAAGCTCAACGAATACAGTTTAGGCATAGTACTCAAATTCCATATCAAAGTAGTTATAACAAAGAGTACGAACGGCAACGAAAAAATGCGCTTTGGACAAGTGTTTATATTGTTCTTGGGTCTGTGTTATTTACGACAGGATATTTTCTTTTTACAGGTTCAAAAATTGCCAAAAATTATTAATGGTTTGAGGATTAGCTTTTAATTTGTTAGCTTTATGTTGTCGGGTTTGCAATTCGGTATCAACCTACTTTTCAACTTTTCCGTATTTCACTTTTAGCTTTTTTATATGCGTTAACTCCGTCAACCCAATTGTCTACAAATTGAACATCTTTTTCTACCACCGCTTGAGGTAAGCCGGCATGGTGGATTTTTGGGATGATATAATCCTCGGAATATTCTATCGGGTTCGGGTTATCGTCATCCGTATCGTTGCAAATGAATGTTAATTTACCGTTTTTCTCCTGTCTTGCTCCGATAATGGTAATTTCGTGACCGTTCAAAATTTCATTGTTATTATCAACCTGCGTGTAGCCTATAATAACATTTTCGCCCATGGCAAGCGAATCGAGAAGGTGTTTTTTGATTGTATTGAAATCCGTTTCATATCCTGTTAATCTAGCATTTTCGTCTATAATTTGGTAAGTGACTGAAATTTTATTTTTATCTTCCACGACTGATTCTGTAAATGTTTTTTCAAACTCGATTAAACCTTTATTACTGTCGTTAAATTTCCCTTGCCTATCGTCGGTAAGCGAGTTATATGTTTGTTGAGAACCTACATTCATAAACGTTGACTGCATTAATACGTCAACTAAAGAACGTTCCAGTGTGTCCTTATTCGAATTTTGGATTTGGGCTCTTATAATAGCGTTTTTATCAGGTGCCAAGGTTAATTTAGCCGAATTAAAATTATTCATTTGATAAGGTACTTCAAACGCATTCAGCAACCAAACCGCATCAAGAGTATTATTTGCAAGGTTTTTTAACTGAATAGTTTTTTCTACAGAAATTTTTGGGGAGCTCAATTCTTGGGCAAATCTGGCGAATTCGGCAGGCATTTTCTTGGCTAAATTAAATTCAATACTCGCCGCAACACAATCGCCCGAATGTTGAACATCAATGGTTTGTTCATTAATCCCATCTTTTAACGAGTTTGCTTGGGCTTGTTTAAGTAAATTTGATGAAGAATTTGCGTTTTTATGAGCGACTTTAAGAACTTCCTTTACATATCTTTGGGGAATATCTCCAAATTGTTGAGTTATTACAAAAGGGTTTGCGATAGTTGTAATTGTTTCTTTTAAAACGACTTTGGGGTCTAATCCGTCAGCTCGGGGATTTGTTATTATTTTATGTAAATTATCTAAAGTACTTGATTTATCGTTAGAATTTGTATTTAACAAAATACCGTTTTTCAACAGTTTTTCAACAGTTTTTTTATCCTTGCCATCCAGATTAGAAATAAGCTCGAAATATTTATTTTTTTCTTCTTTTCCCGCAAGCTCGGTTCTTAATGCTAATGCAGGTGCGGGCTGCTCTCCTCTGAAAGAAGGCGAGGAAATCGTTGGACTTTGCATAGGCGAAGTTTGCGCAGAAGGAGTTTCATTATCAGCCTTTTGAATGTTCTGCGTCGCAACATTATAAATTCTGTTTTGAGAAATGTTTAATGAATACACTTTTTTCCCACACTTTATGTTATATTATATTAAAAAACAAAACATTTTAAAAATTGCTACTTTGAGGTACATTTTATAAGAAAGGTTACAAAACTTTTTTGGATGGATATGGGATTGGAAGAAAATTTTAAAATAAAACCGCTCACAAAATCACAAATAATCATATCGTTGGATAGACTGACCCGCTTTAAATACACTGAGGATAAATATTTAAGGGTATTTAAGGAGATTGTAACCTCAAATCTTGTTCACCCTAAATTCAAAAAAATTCAACTTGATTTAATGAGTTACGAAATTTTAGTACAATTGGTAGAGGATATTTTTAATTTATCGTTGAAGTCTTTAAATATTGAGCTGTCGAAAGATTTTAGAATAAATTCTAAGCTTTTAAAATATGAAAAATCTGTTTTTAAAATAGATGCAAACGTTCAAAAATTACTTGAAAATAAAATTGATTACAAGTCAGCGATAGAATTAATTGATGATAAAAACTTGCCGCTAAACCTTAAATGGCTAAAATCCTTGTCTTATAGTGAGGAACAGGCTAAAAACAGGAAGGCTTGCGGGCTAAAATTCCCGATTGAAAAAATAGTTATAGTTGAGGGGATTACCGAGGAGATTTTGCTCCCGAAATTTGCACGGATAAGCGGGCTTAATTTTGATGAAGCGGGTATAAACGTAATTTCTGCAGGCGGAAAAAATCAGGTGGTTAAGCTTTTTTATCAATTTGCCGATACACTTAAATTGCCGATATTTGTTTTATTAGATAACGATGCGAAAGAGAATTTTCAAGAAATCGTTCCTAAATTACGTCCGCAAGATAAAGTGTATGTGCTTGAGGGCGGAGAATTTGAAGATATTTTACCGTTGAATTTATTAAAAAGGACATTAAACAGACATTTCAGAAATTATTCTTCTGTGTTATTGGAAGATTTAAGAAAAAATATGCCTATGACTAAGGTTTTGGGCGAAATTTTTAAAGCACGAGGCATGGAGTTTAAAAAGGCTGAATTCGCTTCGCTTGTGTCTAAAAATGTATTAAGACCGCAGGATTTATCGGAAGAAATCAGGGCGGTTATTTTTGCGTTGAATTAAATCCCCACACTCAAACCTGCGCATAGGTTGATTGACTGACCCGTAATCCCTCTTGCATCTTGTGAAATCAAATAATTCACAAGTCTTTCAACCTCTTTTGGGTCCACAAACCTTTTTTGCGGGATTGTTTCAATGATTTCAGATAAAGAAAACTCGCTTTCTGCGATGGATTTTAGCCCCAATTCGGTTTCAACCCAACCCGGATTTATCGTGTTTAGTGTAATGTTATATGGCGCAAGTTCAAGCGCTAACGCTTTTGTTAAACCTATAAGACCTGATTTGGAGCTCGAATAAAGGCTCGCATAAGCCTCTCCCATAACACCGCTGATTGAGCCGATATTTATAATCCTGCCCCAATTTTTTTGTTTCATATTTTTGACCGCGATTGAACAAAGGTAAGTCGGGGCAAGCAAATTGGTTTTGAAAATATTTGAAATTTGCCCATAATCCATTTTTTCGATTTCGCCGTAAATATATTCTCCTGCGTTATTGATAAGGATATCAATAGAATTTTTTTCAATAAATTTCGCAAGCTTTTCTAAATCCCCTTCATTCGATAAATCACAAGCACAATATTTGCTTGCCCCAATTTTATCGGAGGTTTTTTTTAAAAGTTCTTCATTTTTTGAAGTCAAAAACAAATTATAACCTTCGTTTGCAAGTCCTTTTGCTATTTGCTCCCCTATGCCTCTGGAAGCACCGGTTATAAGAATATTTTTGCTTGAATGCGTCATAATTTACTCCAGATTACATGCTTTCTGACAGGCATGTTAATAACATTGATGTCTTGACTTTTTGAGCCAATGATGTTTGCAGTTCAGGCGAAAAGCCTTTTATGATTTCAAAAGAAGTAAATAAATCAATGTTTTGGTCATGCCATCTATTGCATTTACAGTTGTAATTTTTGCTTGTGGCATTAATTTTGTCATCTAAATTAAGATTAAAATCCGTCATTAAAATTTGTAGAATATCTTGCGCTATATTCTTTTGAATAGGTCTATCGACCCGTCGAATTAATTCAACGATATCTTGTAAATCAGAATTTTTATCATACCATCTGGATTGCTTCATTTTTTTATTTTAACACAAATTCATTTTTTTGTAGTATACTTTAAAGAGACTTTAATTAAAGGATTTTTTATGACACATAAAAATCGGGAATTAATATCTGAAGAATGCTTTAAGGACTTGTCCAAAGATGAACTTGTCAAATCATTAGAACTTGCCAGACTTGAAACTTTTAAATATGTCAATAAATTTCTTGAAGTTGAGGAAAACTGGTCCTTTATAAATTTATTGCTCAAAAAACTTAATTCAATTAAGGAAAAAAATAAATTATGTAAAACGATTTGTGATGGATTTTTAAAATTAACAAATTCCAAAGTCTGTTGTTGTTGCCTTTTTAACCAAGATAATAGTACAATTGAGTTCAAGAAAATTTCTTATGAGGGGCTCACACGTAAAAAAGAATTGATGAATTTTATTGATAGCATCAATTGTGAGTGCGTTAAGTTTTTAGAAAAAGCCGCGGATGTGGAATATATATCCAAATATTTTAAATCTATTTCAGGTAAAGAATTTATAATTGTACCCATCTTATATTCAAAGATTTTTTGGGGATATTTGATGTTAATAAAAGAAGATTCTAATTTTTATCAAGAAAATATCCATTTTGTTAATATATTTCCTGAACATATTGCGCTCATTTTGGAAAATATTTCTTTATATCAAGAATCTGAAAAGCAAAATAAACATAAAATTGAGTTTTTGGCTGGAATTTCACATGAATTTAAAACTCCGCTCAATGCAATTATTGGTTTTACGGAAATTCTCGGGTCAAAGAATAAAAATTCGGAGAATGTTAAGTATACCCAAAATATCTTGCAGAGCGCCAAGCATTTGTTGACGCTTATTGAGGACATTCTTGATGTTTCCAAGTCGCAGTATAAATCCTTAGAGTTAAATTACTCTATATTTAGTCCCAAAAATGAAACTATCCAAATTATAAATACGCTTGAAGCGATGATTAAAGAAAAAAATATTGATTTGAGTTATACGCTCAGCGATATAAGAATATCAGCAGATGTAAAAAGATTTAGGCAACTTATATATAATCTTTTGTCAAACGCTATAAAATTTAACAAGCAAAATGGTAAAATAAATATTTTTAACTACATTAAAGATGATAAATTTTTCTTTGAAATAATGGATACCGGAGATGGTATCAGTAAAAGAAATTATGATAAAATATTTGATTTTTTCTCTCAAGTGAACAGAAGTCAGCTTAAACGTCAATTGGGCTCGGGTGTCGGACTTGCTTTATGTAAAATGATTACTGATGCTCATAAAGGAGAAATTTCTTTTAAATCTCAAATTAAAAAAGGGAGCAGCTTTTGGTTCAGTTTACCTTTGGATAAATGAATGGGAAGTTATAAGGGTGAGGACGTAAATATTTGCCTTACGTTTTTACCGAACAGGGTTTGTCAATGTTATCAAGTGTCTTAAACAACTTTCAGTTCGAGGGCTCGCTTAATAAAGCTGCGCATAAAAAAACAACCCCTAAAGGTTGTTTTTTAAATATGGTGCCGAAGGCGAGACTCTCTTGAGCCGTGTGCGAGCGACACGAGCACTACGGATCAGGATATCGATTAATCGATTAACTCGCAGGAATCTTGCAGTCTATAGTCTAAAATAGCTGTCAATATTGACTTTAAATGGTAAATAATTTTTAAAAAACTTTGCGAAAGAAAATTGGTGAGGGCGTTCCCTCCCCCCTTGACAAAGGGAACCGCCGAAGAATGAGGCGAGTGACCCTGTCGGCGCAGCTCCGCAGGAGGGAGTGAGAGGGGTGAGGGCTAGGGTGGGGGGTAAATGCAATAAAATCAACGCTTTTTACCCCTCCTCGAAATCAAAGATTTCGGTCCTCCCTCAAGGGGAGGACAAAATACGACGCCGAATTGTAATTTTTTGTAAAAAATAAAGTC
>CAISJE010000077.1 GCA_903885635.1 uncultured bacterium | reverse complement strand
TTCTTCGTTGAAAAGTTGAAGAACTCCGCTATTCTCGTATTTATATTCATCTATTCGTTCTTTTGAAAATTCTATGTATTCTTCGGATATATCGATTCCAATAGACTTGCGATTATGCTTAATCGCAACCAAAGATGTCGTCCCGCTTCCCGAAAATGGGTCTAATAAAATTCCGTTTATAGGGCAAGTTGCCAAGATAGGAATTTTGCACAAGTCTTCTGGATAAACGGCATAATGGTCTTTTCGTTTTTGTGTGTCTTCGGGAATAATTTCCCAAACATCACCAGGCAAAGTACCGTCAGGATGATAAAACAAAAAATAAAAACCTTTTTGAGCCAATTCTTTTGCTCTACCAGATACTTTTTCAGAATCCGAATGTGTTGTTCGTTGTTGCCCACGAATTATCATTCTGAAATCTGCAATTTCACTATTTTTGATTCTATTTAAAACCGTATTCAATGCTACAAAAGCGTTGTTCTTTTCATCATCTGTTAATGCTGTTGAGAGTTCAATTTGCCTTTTGTATCTAACTCCGCTTACCCCTGTTGCAGATATAACTGTGCCGTTTTTTACAATGGATTTTCTTGCATCAGAACGAATTTTAGATGTATCATAAAAATATTTTTTTTCGTCTTTAACAAAGTGAAATATATTTTCATGTATATTTCTCAATTTGTCTTTACTACTGTCAAGCCCGCCTTTGTGTTTGTTCCATATAACACTATTTCTAAGCGCCCATTTCTGCTTGTCCATCATCTTGATAGCAACACGCCAAGGAACACCTAACAGTTTTTTATTTTTATATGTGTCACCAATATTTAACCAAAATGAGCCTGTCGGTTTAAGAACTCTGTAAAGTTCTTCGGTAATTTTGATAAGATTTTCAATGTATTCACTATAAGTATCTTCAAGCCCAATACCTCCGCCACTATACAATCTGTGCCCCCAATAAGGTGGACTTGTAATGATGCAATCAACTGAATTATCAGGAATTAAATCAAGCAAATTCAGACAATCCCCTAATAAAAAAAAAGGTTCTTTCTGTTCCGTGTTGGTAATATAGTTTTGTATGTCCTGTCTGTAATTCATTGTGCAAAATTTCATGAGGCAAATTTAGTCAAAAAATCGGGTTTTTATGAAGATATTTGTCAACCTTTAATAGTCTCTCAAAGGCTGGTGTGTCGCTCTCTTGCCATTACCGCCAACGTCCGCCGGTATGTGCAGTTGCCGCTACAGAGCGCATACTTGTCGGATTACCAACTAAGTAAGCAAATGGACCAACACTATCAACCCCTAAACCAGGAAATTGCGTATACCGGCTGTTGGGCGTTCGTACTTTTATGCAGTCATTTTCAGTGTTTGCTCTCCTGTGTATTCCCAAAACTCAAAACCTAATGCTTCAATATCTGAATGAGTCATCTTAAACCCGTCAGGGAAAACATTTGCTAATCTATTAAAAGCAGTTACTGCATTTAAAACTGTAGGCGATTTTGATTGTTTGTTGAAATAACAACATCTTTTAACTGATTTGGCATTAATATAATCGAGTATTTCTTGGACATCAGTTAGTGTTTTTAATGATTGAAATAGCTGTTCTTTAGCCCCTTTTTTAACATTATGTCTTGAGTTCTTATTGCTTATATTTCTATCCTTAAGTTCCCCTAGAATAAAATATCTATCATTATCGCATGTTACTAAAATGTCGCATCTCTTTCTGCCATTTTGAAAAGAATGGGGCAGGTTTGAAATAAATTTATCATAATTAGCCACAGTTATTTGCATTTTGCTTGGATTTGAAATATTTGCCATTCCTCGTCCTCTTGAAGTATGCAACATAATTTCCTTAACATCTGTGTCTTCTATCTCAAAATAAGGTTCATTTGTTACAACAGTTATGTTAGCTGTTGTGCAAACTGAAAGACCATAATGAGAAGTGAAACCTGTTCTTAGTAGGTCTTCCATATTATTTTAATTGATTGAATCTGTCGTAAATATTATTTATTGTATCAGATAATGTGTTCGTATTGACTATCTTTTGGTTCTGAACAATCAGACTTTCAATACGTCCATTTTCAATTTGATAAACTGCAAGCTTATCAAAATCTATCTTAGCCCCATCTATAAGTTGATTACAGTCATAAGCCTTTATCAGCAAGTTTAAATGATTTATTATATATGGACTATGAGTTGAAAAAATAAGGTCAATACTATTTAAATTATTTACAAAACATTTTGAAATTAGGTCACTAATAAGTTCGCACTGAGCTTCAGGAAATAAACTAAGTTCAGGTTCTTCAATATGAATGAATAATTTCTTCTGAATATCACCTAAGTTTTTCACCGGTTTAAAATCTGTCCAGTTATCTGTTTTAGATAAAAAAATTAACAGAGAACGATTAAATGCTTCTTCGAAATCAAAATGTTTAGAAAAATGCTCAGCAATAAGAGATAACGGTATAGCATTCTGTGTCCCTGAAGAACTATTTTTTAAATCAATTTCATATTCTTTATTCGAGCCTTGAATAAAGAATTTTTTATTTGATTGGACTTTTCTAACTGAAAGTTTTAATTTTAAATAATTAACATCAAGCTCCTTGAGGCTTTCAGTTGCCAAATCAAAGTCGTTATACACTTCGTGGAAATAAAATCCCAAGTAAGCCCCCGTTAGTGAAGCTCCCCTATCTGCCCAAAGTGGAATTATATTTCGAGTTTCTGAAATAAAGCTTAATTTATTGTATTGCAAGTCACTAATATGTACTAAGTCATTATCGCTCGTGCCAGTTAATTTATTTTTTGAAAAATGTAATACGTATTTTCTTCCACTAGAAAATTCTACTGAGTAGGTTATTTCTGGATTATTTTTTAGATATTGCTCAAAACCACAATTTTTAAAATAAGTGTCCATCCTGAACCTAAATGGACTTTTTGAAACCTTACTTCTTTTTAGATAGGAACGAATGTTGTGCATTTTGTAAATCCATCTAAAAAGAGCAATAGCCTTCATTAAAGTACTTTTTCCACTCCCTGATTCTCCAATCAATACTGTAATTGGTTTGATATCATCAATAAAAACATCTTTTATTGGTCCGAGATTTTTTATATGAATTGATTCTTTCATTTTTCTTTTTTTTGCAAAGTTAATTTTTTAATCTTGTTGTTGATAACTGTCGGTTTTTCAGTATGACGCCCAACGGTTTGCGGCTTGGCGTAGTGGCGGATTTTTAGCACAAAAGTTTAATAGAAGAACTGCACTTGAACCTACCACAAAACTGTCATACGAAGCACCGCACCCGCCATTACGCCAAACCGCTGTTATGCCCAGTGCTTTTTTCAGTCTATGCAAACATTGCCATTTGTCCATTGTTTACAGGTGTCATTTCTTTAATAAAACTGTCCCACAAGTCAAGTGTCAAATTGAATTGATACTTTTTATTAAGCGTTTCA
>CAISJE010000076.1 GCA_903885635.1 uncultured bacterium | reverse complement strand
TCCATACTCTCCTGATTTAAATAAAATCGAAAAGTTTTGGGCTTGGCTAAAGAAACAATTAAGGTCAGCATTGAAATTGTTTAACACATTGTATGAGGCACTCTGTCATTGTTTTCAACTTAAATAACTATAACATTAAAAGGAATATCAGGGCAAGAATGGTGTTAAATTGAGGTTTTTCAATTGTTACAGCCTCTTAATACCACCCAAACAAAGGCTATAGTATTTTCTTCACTTTTGTTAGCGTTTTCGAATTACACACAGATTACACACAGCACCCATTTTTTACAAGCATAAAAAAACGCTCTAAGCAAAGCCTAGAGCGTTTTTTGGTGGAGGATAGGAGATTCGAAAACTAAAAACTGCTTTTTGTAATTTTTAATTTTCTCCCCTAATCTAAAATATTGTTCAATTATAATAGCTTATCCTTTTGCTAATTTTTGATAATTTCTGGGGACTATTTGTAAAAACAGTCCCTTTTTAGTCCCCCAAAATTGATTATGTTCAATTAAAATTAACTTTCAATCCTGCATAAAACTCATCCATTTTATTTGCAACTTAGTATCCTCCCATTAGAGAATTCAACATTTGAACTCCTAGGTTCTTTACAGTACTTTGTGGATTATAGTTACCATAGATAGCTGAAGTAGCTGTATTCATAATAGCCTGTTTAGCAATACTTTTTGTTTGTTGCGGTTGTGGATTATAACTATAATTACTCCCTGTGCTATAAACTTGTTGGTTTGATTGAACAGGTTGATTACCTACATTAAGGTCATAGTGACTGGTATCAGTATAAGTATCCTCTAACTGTTTTGATAATCCAGTTCTATCTACACTATATCCATACATAGGTTTACCATTAACATCATATCCTAGTAATTGTATTGATTTTGCTTGAACTGTAGTTCCTATAAGCAACAATGCTATAACTAAAAGCTTTTTCATTGGTCTATCCTTTCTTAAAGTTTTACGTCTTAATCTTATAAATTTATCATGCGTAAAAGGATGAACTATGCTCATCCTTTTTGAAAATTATTTGATTTATACTTATTTACTTAGCTCCATCCTCCTTTTTACTTTAGTCTCAATTAAGTCATGTAGCCTTTCAGAAATAGGGAAGCCTGTAACTGTTTCAAAGTATTTATTAAAGTTTTCAAAGTTATTGTTTGGGTATGCAGGTGCCTCTCTATAAGGTATATCTGTATCTATAGCATACATAGCATATAAAGTACAAGAAGGCATTGGTTCTTTATCATACGGTTTATAACCTGCCATATATGGTGGAAATGCTATTACTTTAATGTTTTCTTCAGGAAATAATATTGTAATATTTTCTCCACCTGCTTTTATTACATAATTATTATTAATGATGCTCAATTTCTATTAACCTTCAATCCTGCATAAAACTCATCCATCTTATTTGCAACTTGTGCCTCTTTACTTTTTATAATATGTGAATAGGTATTCAGGGTAATATTTTTGTCTGCGTGTCCCAATCTTCCGCTTACCGTTACTATATCTTCCCCTGCTGATATTAATAAGCTTGCGTTAGTATGGCGAAGTTGGTGGAACGTTATTTTGGGTAAATTATGTCTTTCTAAGAATTTTGTGAACCATTTATAGGGTAAATTGGGGTTTATCGCTGTACCATCCTCGTGCAAAAATACATAAGGTGCATTTTGCCAAGCTGTCCCCAATTTTAATTTTTGTTCAACCTGTTGGGTTCGATATTGTTTTAACAGGCTAATAACTGTTTGAGATGCTGTTACAATTCTCACTCCTGCTTCAGTTTTTGGAGTTTCCTCAATTATTCCTTTACCCAATATATAATGTCTTTGTTTATTGATGTTAATTGTAGCTTTTTCAAAATCTATATCCTCCCACATCAAACCCGTAAGCTCACTCTTTCTTAATCCAATATCAAGAGTCAGGTAAATCATAGTCCTATATGCCAAAGGTTCATTTTGTAAAGCGTTAAGTAAAAAAACTATTTGCTTGTCATCATAATACCTAGGCTTTGATTTTGGTGCTTTTTTCATGTCTATTCGTTTTGCAGGATTATCCTTTATAATATTCCATTTAACAGCAGTTGAAAGAATTGAGCATATTATCCCTATGTGATTTCTGATTGTTTTTTCCGACAACTTTTCTTTATTTTTGGAACTAAACATTTTATTTATATCCAACTCAAAAACTTCACAAAATTTTTGACCAGTTTTATAATCAGTACTTTTGCCTAATTTAATCCTTTGGCAGGTTTTAAATGTGATACCTGTAATTTTTTCTATATCTGCAACCTTATAAGAAATGAGCCATTTTAATAGTGCTTCCTTAGGGATGTATTTACCGTCAAGCCTGATATTATCCTCTTTAAGGTTATTATAAAATTCCATTAAATGAGTAGGCTGTAATTTGGCAAGTACAATATGCCCTATCGCAGGCAAAATACGTTCATTTATTTTCTGCCTATAAGAAACTAATGTCGCAGGTGCAAGGTTTTGTTCTGCATAATCCTTAAACCATTTTTGAGTAAATTTTGCAAAGGTAATATTCTCACCGTCTAAATAATTACCACCCGAAACTTGCTCTTCAAATAATACCTTTTGGCGATTTAGCTCGTTTTTAAGTTGTTTAGAGGTGAGTGTTTTGTCTATCTTAACAGTTTTTCTTTTGCGTAATTTTTTGCCCTTAGAATCATAACCTAGACAGACAGTTATTCGATATGTAGTTTCTGAAATTTGCTCACAAAAAGCCATTTTGTTTCCTTTTTATTTATTATCACTTGTTTTTTGTAAAAAAGCCCGTCCTTTTTACCCTTTTTATATTAGGTAACAGATTCAACGATCTTTTTTATACATTTGAGGTAATGCTCATTAAAATCTTTACATTGGCAATTCGTTTTCATAACTTCGAACATAGGGTACTGCTGTAATATTGTAGCAATTGCTTTATTCCCTGCATCATCATTGTCAAGATACAGGTAAAACTTTTTGTATTTATCAAATTCAATCTCTGATACTTGTTGTAACGCTGTAGCAACACCGTTTGATGGTGTAACTATATGATAGTATGCTGATTGTTGTTTTTCGTTTAAATATTGCCAAAGTACATACCCGTCCAAAAGTCCCTCTACCATAATTAGTGCCTCTGTTTCTGATGTATAAGAGTTAATCATAGCAAGTCCTGTTGGAGTGTTTTGTGCTCTATTTATTTTTTTATCGCTAAACTTACCCAATCTGTATTCAAAACTGAAGATTTTTTGTTCATCCTTTGTCGAATATTGAAAGTTGGGAATTACCCATCGCTTCCGCTCGCTATCGTGTCCAAATTTTACCGTTTTAATGGTTTCTTTTAATAATCCTCTCATATTTTTAAAACCTTCTATGACCTCTGTATTATCCAATAATTCTTCGTTACATCTTTGAGCATAATCTGCGAATCTTTTTAACCTGTCTTCAGAGATATCATAATACTCCTCTTGGCTTTTTGTTTGAGTGTTTAAACCCTCACCCTTAAATATTTCTTTTAAAATCATTGGGGCGTGGGTTCTATCTGCAAAGCACCACAGTATCTTTTTATCTAAATTAAATTTCAAATTATCTTTGTGGGAGTCCTTGCAGTACGGACACTTCCATTGCAATTCTTTGCCAACCCGTCTTTCTGGTTCGCCTAGACGCTTAATTATTTTTTTTTCTGATAGTTCCATTTTTATATCCTTTCTTATTTTTTATATTGTAATTGCCGTAAATGTAGTAAATGCGTGTAGTTGCGAGCATTTCGGCATTTCCCGCCCCAGTACATCCAGTAATCCCTTTTAAATCAAAGCATTTACGGGGATTACTGGTTTTCCGTTATACTTAGTAAACTATCTAATGGTATGACATGTTCGCTTAATTCACCTACGGGAATGGGTTTTAAGGCATAGGTATGTCCAGACCCGTTGTTAATAAGTTTCTTGTCGATGAAGTAATTATGTTGCATGGCAATTTCTTGAACAACTTCCATAAGTTTTTCGAATTCAGCTCTAAGCTTATCCCTTGATAGACAAAATACATGTCGATAGTTATTTATCAGCTCCGTTTTCGTAAATTCCTGACCTTGATGTTCTAAGAAAAAGCTATAAATACTATCGTATTTGTCGGTGAATTTTGGCTTGTAATTTAGAAAAAATTTTAAATCAGTACTCAAGGCTTCAATAGTTGAAATAGCTTGTTTCATATCTTCAGGATAAATAAATTCTTCCGTCGGGTGATTGAGGCAAGCAAAGAGAGTTGATAGCTTTAATGCTTTCAATTCTCTTGAAATAATTTCTTTGCATAAAAGCGAGTTTTCTTCTAACTCTGCAGATTTTTTCAAGGTTATTGTATAGTCGTATAATACCTCAAAAGTTTCTTCTGTTTGTTCATATACGGCATTTTTGTTTATTGCTGAAAATAGTAAGAAGAATTTTTGACCAAGCTTCTGCAATCTTAGAAAGTATTGTTTTCTCTGAGCATAAGCTTTCTTAAAGTCTGTTTCAATTTTATATGTTTCTTGTTTGTGCATAAAAGTAATAAAGCAACGTCTTCCTAAGCCTGTCTCCATAAGAGCATTGAATAGTATTTTTATATTATCTTTAAATAATGTAGGATCTGAGTATAAAAGGGCACAAATAGGGAGATTATCTATATTATTTTCTCGATTTTCACCCTTGATGGATTTAGAAGCAATCTTACAGCTATAAGCATCATTTAATTGTGTTAAAAGTTTTTTTCGTTCTGGGGTCAAACTACTAAGGTATAAACCGAGCTCCGACATTTTTATTAGAATCCCGCCGTATCCAGCATTTTTAAGTGCTTTAGCATCTTGAAACAGCCCTTCTTGCGTTCCGTCATGAAGCTCAGGTATTAAATCTCTTATTTTATTCAGTTGTTCCTTAATATAGGATTGTTTTACCTTATCATTTTCAGGGAATTTTTCTTCTGCTTCTTGTATTATTTTTTTCTTTATTTCTTGCTTGTATTTTATTGCTTCTTCATTAAACCAGTGGAAAAAATCAGGCAACAAATGTTTATCCATGTCATCAACCATGCGGTCTTTTCCATAGCCTGAAGGTAAAAAAATCATTACAAAAATATTTGAGAAGCCTGTATTTCCAAATTCATTAAATCGAACTCTTTTCCAATTTAGAACCTCTGCTATTTTTGCTAAAGCGATATTCGTTACTGAATTTGTTGAGCATTGTGGAAATTGTTCTTTTAGTGTCAAAATTAAATTTCTTACTAATTCGGGCATTTGGTTTAAATTTTCTTTATACACGCTACACCCCCACTCTTTTTATTTTGTTGGTAGAGGTAAATGAAGTATTTTTATTATCACCCGTGTTCAAGTAATCAATAGCCTTATCTAGGTTTATCAAATATTTTTTTCCTGACCTAACATAACTAATTTTGTTTTGCAGGACTAACTGTCTGATATAATATTTTGCCAGTCCTAAAATTTGGGCAGTTTCATTGATTGTGTGCATTTGCGGTTTTTCCATTTTTAGTTTCCTTTCTGTTAAATTTTTGCCTACACTTTTTATGATAGGCAAACATGAAAAACCTGCAAGCAAAAAGTCAATATTGGCAAGGGTTTCGGGCAAGCCCAAAAGTGACCAAAATGACAATAGATAACTGTGCCCCATTTTCAATTGTTACATTTCTTAACATTTCAAGTGGGGTAATTGCAAAGATTATCTCTGTATGTTCCATAAACAAATCAAAGCATCAAAGCAAATAATATTAAAAAAGATAAAAACTAGTCTTCCAAAAATTTAAAATCATCGGGTAAAGTATTTTCTATTTGCGTAAAAAATTCAGACATTTTGATATTATGTGCTTCAAGTATTTTCCATAAGGTTGTAACTTGTGCATCTCTTAGACCACGTTCAATATAATTAAGTGCAGAACTTGAAATAGAATTTTCATAACTGAACATAAGAAGACTTTTATTTTTCTTTTTACGTTCTTCTTTAAGTAATTCGCCTATGATATTCTTTAATATTTGTTTCTTATTATCTTGCATCTATATAATTTTAATGCTATATTCACAATGTTGTATCCCTAATTGAGGATAGTTAAAATAAAAGGATCCTTTATGAAAAAGCTATTAACAATAATTTGTTTGCTAATGATAGTTGTTATCTCATTTATTTTTATAAATATGCTTTTTGAACACAAAAAATATGAGGATTATAATACAAAATTCACTTCATTGATAAACCAAAATACACCTGAAGAAATCAACCTGACTAAAATTCAAAAAATGCTTTTAGATTACATGAAAGGCTCTTCGGATAATACCCTCAAAGGAAAAGCATTCTATAACTACAGATGTGAATTTTTCAGCACATTAAAGAAAATGGAAGAAAAGCTTACAGTAACTGAAGAAGCCTATGAACAGGATTTAAATAAAGTAAATGATGAATTATCAAAAATCGGAATAAAAGCAAAAACTTCTGAAGGAATGATTTATCTTGTAGAAAATAATGATTTTAGTATGCAAAAATTTGTTCCATATTTAGGAAAAGATTGGAAAGATTTTTATGTTATCCGAAAAAGCGAGAATAATGAATTATTTGACGATGGGGCATTGGTTATAACGAAAGAAGAATTAAGAAGACGCATAATTGCGTGGGAAAAGTTTTTAAATACTTTCCCTGATTTTCCCGAGAATAATGAAATAAAAGCAAAGCTTAATTGTTATATTGCAAATTATTTAATGGCTCCATATGATTTTTCAGTAGATAATAACAAAATTTCTTCGGAGAGTATAAAAAGTTTCAGTAATTTTTTGGAGCAAAATAAAGATTCAAAATTTTACCCGATAGTAAAACTTTGGAACCATTTATTGAAAGAAAATAATTATAAGTATAGCAAGGCTTTGGGAAAAACTGATAGCAAAAATTCTTATAACGTTAAAAAATATAATAAGGATATTTTTGACGAATTTTCGCCATAACACCTAAAAGGAGATAAAATGAATAAAAAGATTTTATACATAATTATTAGCTTGATTTTAATGGGAAGTTATAACATAGCTCACGCTTCAAATAGTCAAGATTCAAGACCAGCAATGCCATATACAAAGCAAGCTTCTGATAAACTAACAAATATAATTATGGCTAACAAAAATTCATTGCCGACTATTAGACAAAATTCATCCTCCAATGAAAATTTAGATTTATACATAAAGTATTATGCAAAATTATGGGCAATGGCAGGATATGATTTTAAGAAGTCGATGAACAAATATGTGCATGATATGAGTACCGACCCGATTGGAATGAACTCTAATCCGACTTATGAATACTCTCTACCTATAACATTGGCATATGTTAAACTATCAGATACATGCACTGGAAGCCAAGATATTTTGGTACTAAAAAAATATTTTTCACAAGAAACAATAAATAGCTTTAGCAACAAAACGGCAGACCCTGAAAAAACTCAATACTGGTTTCCGCAGGGGGTAGCTCCTTATATGTTAACTGATATGCAAAGACAATCTTATGTAGTTATAAGCGAAGAGTCGCTGAAACGTAACTACAATATTGACAGTCCTTTTATACAGCAAAAAATTAAAGAAGCGAAAAGCCAAGGGCGACCTTTAATACAAATGGATATAGATGCAACAAATAAGGATTATCAAATTTTAAAAAGAATCAGTAATTCTTTGACCGATGGATTATCCCAAGAAACAGGTGGAGAATGCTATGGCAGTCTTGACCAAAATCAAGAAGCACAACTGCGTAGGATTTTGAACGAATATGGAGACTCTGTTTTGGATGATAAGTTAAAACAAAAACTACAAATATACAGGCAAAGACAAGCTCATTTAGGAACGCAAAATATAAATAAAACCTCTAACCAATATCAATTTACTAATATGCCAAGCCCACAGGGTAGAAATGAAGTAGAAAGATTTTATAACGGATTTGATTACACTCCTGTTATTCCAAGTGCAAGCACAATAAAAAGTAATATTTTACAAAAAGGGGTTAATTACTTATTTGGATATTGATTTCATGAAAAATTTATTTATTAAAATATTAATACTAACTTTAGTTTTAATACCATCGGTATGCTTGTCGATGACACTTAAAGGTGGAGTAGAAAAAATTTGGACTGTTGATTCAGCGAGAGAAGAAGCTTTTAAAGATTTAAAAAAGATTATGGATTTAAGCTCTTACCCAGCTATAGACCCAAATTTAATAGAAAACAAAAATCTTATAAGTAAAAAACACTTCAATAATAAAGGAAGAAAAATTGTTTTATTTTCTAAGGGAGTTTATGCCGTAAGATATGATGATAATATTTCAGAATCATATTATTACAACTCTGGGGGAAAGCTTTTGGCAATAGAGTATGTTGTATATGCACAGAATATTTATACCAAAAATGACATAAAAGACTACCCTTATAATCAAATATTATATCCATCAAAGCGTTACAGACATGCGTATCCTACAGGGAAAATTATCGGAGTAGGCTTAAGTCCAAAATATATGGACGATTACCTTTTTGAACCCACAGGCGAATTAAGAACCCATTGTATAGGCAAAAATTGCTATGATGCAAATAATAATTTTTTACAGACTAGGTCTGATTAAGCTATTTCGAATTTTTAAACTAAGAAATTCTATATGCACATAGGCTTATAAATATTTTTTGAATATTTCTTTTTTTATTTCATCAGCACCATCAATGATTTTTTGAGCTTCGTTAATTTGCACTTCTATTTTTTCAATTTCTGCATTCAGTGTATTATATTCAGCTTGTGGGGGAATATTAGTAGTTTGTTTCATAAAATCATTAATGCCTATTCTAGGCAAATTAACTCCTTTCATAAGAGCCGAGGTTTGCTTTACAAAATCCTCTGAAAGCAATGAATATTTTAATATTTTAGGGGCTTTTGACTTTAATACAAGAATATCAGTTGAGCAAATACCATCACAATCTGTTATTGCTACTTTATTTAAGTATGGGCGTAATTTTCCGTATAAAATATCTCCTTTATGAAAGACATTTTTGGTTGATAAAATGTTGTTACCCACTTCAATATTTTTGTGAAATATTCCTGTATTACTTTCAATATGTTCAAGTCCAATATACACAAATTCCCTATGGGGGTCTTTTTGAGGGTCACATTTCTCACTAGAAATTGTGCATAATTCAGAAATACTACTTTTTTTATAACCTTGCAACAAGTTAAAGATTTTGGTAGTATATCTTTTGAGTTCTTCTCTGGTCGTATTTTCCAGTGTTTCAATTTTTTCGATTTCTTTTACTATTTTTTCTTGAATTTCTCGAGGCGGAAGTGGAATTTTAGTATGTGATACTTTTTCGATATTGAGATTGTCGACAGAAGTTCCACCGCTTGCAGCATCAATAAATTGATTTTGAACTATACTACTGGAGACAACATGGTAAAAATAATCTTTTACTAGGGCATCATTAAAATTTGTCATTAAAAGCCAGCCATCATGTATACAACCCTGTGTTTTGATTATATAGGGTCTACCAAAACTCATTGAATTTGATATTATGAAATCACCCACATTGACAAATCTAGATTTTTTAGCTCCTGTTATAGTTATTTTTTCTTTTGTTTCTACTACATATTTAGACTTAGGGTCAACATCACCAATTTTTATCCAATTTATCCCATCGTCTGAATTTGTTACGAAGTGTTTGATTGGTCTAGGAGACGCTCCTCTAACAATATCAACAAGTTGTCCTATTTTTACAATATCCCATTTACTCTCAATTTTTAGTTTTTTTTTAGCATTCAAGCTAATAGACTTTTCAAATTCTACTCTATCAAAAGTTAGTAAATCGACTAATTGAACTCTTGAAACATTCTCAGATAAGGTTTCATCAATAGGCGTTTCAAAGTCGTTATTGAATGCTTGATAAATATACGTGCTTGCTTTTTTAGGATTGTCAAATTTTTCGGCATCAAACAATCTGGTACATTCATCTATTGTTTTACTTCCTTGCATAGAGTGAATCCCTTCGCGACCTCTTGCATTTGAAAAATAATAACCCAAAAACTGTTTTTCAGCTTCTTTTTCTCCAGTTTTTAGCAAAACTGTTTTTTGGTTGTACGTCAAAACGAAATAATAAAGTTTTTCCTTTTCAATCTCAATCAGAGTGTTGAAAAATTCTTTTTCTTTTTTAGATTTTATTTTCTTTTTATATTCGTTATACAAATCGTGCTTTTGAATAGTTTCATTTGGCTCATTTTTTAACAACGAAACATAATCTTCAAGTGTAATGTTTTCCCAAGCATAGCTAATATATTTTTCAACTGGGTTTTCAATAGAATTTATTATTATGTCTTTTAGTGTTGTAAAGAATTTTCCCACCGATTTTTTAACATTAATGCAGTCAAAGTTATTGCGACGTTTTAAAAATAGCACAACTGTATTTGTACCAGTTGCCATAAAAGTATTAGAGCCTAATTCCGCCATTGCAACAATATCAAAATACTGCAATATCATTTCTCTTGCTTTAGAATAAATACCTGCATTGTTCAATATTGAACTAGGTAAAATTATTCCTGCAATTCCTCCATCTTTCAGTAATTGCTTAGTCCTTTCAATAAACAAACATTCAATCTCCGAACTATTATCAGTTAGTTTTTGGTATAAATCGAAATCTTTCTCCGTATAGGAGTCTCTTGTTGTTTGTCTAAATGATTCTACAGAATAAGGAGGGTTACTTAATAATATGTCAAACTGTTGGTGGTCTTTTGAGCCATCTTCCTTGCCTTTAAGTAATCTACCTTTGTAATCTTTTGTGCTAACAAAACTACCCAAGCCATCACTCAAAATAACATTAGCTAAGCCATCACCATGTAAATAACAGCCGACCTTACCGACTTTAACAAGTCGATAATCTTTTTCTATTCCATAAACGTATTTGGTAGCCCAATCAAAATGGTCTTCTTGCCAATTTTTTAGTTTTTTGGAAGTTGCATCTATATATTCTTTTGGCTTTTTATTATTAATTATACTTTGCACTTCATGCATGTATTCTGTTATAAAGTGTCCGCTACCAGCTGCATAATCAATCATGAACGGCAATAATTCACCATCTTTTTGTTTCAATTTATCATTTACTATCTGCTCTAATGGTAGACTTTTGATGATAAACTGTGCAATAGGTACAGGAGTGAAGAATTGTCCTGATTCCTGTTTTAATCCTGTAGTTAAAAGTAATTCAAAAAAGTCTGATAAATATTGCTGTCTTTTATTATAGCGTATTCTGAACCCTTGCAGAAGCTCTACAACCTCTTTTACAATCTTTGCATTTTCTTTAAATGATTGATGGTCATAAACTTCTTTTATTGCAAATTCGTTGTTTTTTTCAAGTCGAAGTTTATGTATCTCTCCTAAAAGAGTTTTTTTATCGTCAGCTGACAAGTTTTTATAACGTTTGTTAAAATCGTCTTCGTCGAAGTCGCTCACTTCACGACTTAGAAACTGTAACATTCCTTTTTTATAAAGGTCTGTTAATCGTAGCTGAAATTTAACATCATCATCGATGCCTTCAAGCCATTGAAATTTCAATTCTTCATCATCTCTTGCTGATGTTTCGTCATATACTTTGCATAAAAACAAAGTGAAAATCTTGTTAAAAGCATTTCCTTTATCTGAAACCACGTTATGACGTAAAATTTCTAAAAAGCGGTTAAAAATAAAACTTGAATCTTCTTGTGTAATAGGTTTTAACTGACTTTTGATAAGAGCTTTGCTCTCAAAACAATAGGGTTCTACCCACTCTTCAAAAATCCCATTATCCTTAGTAAGTTTGTTCCATTTATCAAAAAAGTCCTTGACATCTCCAATACGATAATCATCTTCAATTTTTACAATCTGGTTTTCATAAACAACATCTTGCCCCTTTAAAGAGGAAGTATATAGCATAATCACATCAGCCTTATTGCTGAATTTAAAGTATGTAAAAAGCTGACCACCATTTTTGTTCATATTATTCAATTCTTTATCGAATTCTTTTCCGTGTGTTTTACATTCTATTAATAAATACTCTGAGCCGTCTTCTCTAGTTACGCAAATGTCAAGCCTTCCTGATGTTCCATGTCCTGCACCCCAAGTTTTTTCAAGAATAATATTTTTAGGCTGGTACCCTTTAGTTAATAATCTATCAACGCACTCCAAAACAACCCAATTCTCAGCTTGAGAAAAATTTTGTGTTGTTTTATTCTCGCTGATAATTAATTTCCCATAGTTTATAACTTCTTTTGTAAAATCTATTTTAATCGCATAATTATTATGCTGTTGATATTGTTTTTCATAAACACCAACAGTATTCTCTTTAGGCAAAAATCCAAGTTTTTTTAACAGATTTTTACTTTCCAATAATCTTCTTCTCCATAACTCCCCATATAATTCTATCATAAGAACTTACATGGGCTACTTATTAATAATTGCTTAACAATGACATGTCTCCAATGTGTATGTTACAACAAAATAAATTCTATTTCTATTGAATCTGTAAATAATTTTCATTAAAAGTTACATGCTCTTATCGAAACTATTATAGGCAATAAGCAGTTTTAACCCTTCCAACTTTTTATGACATAATGGGTAACATTTTATGTCAAAGTTTCGGCTACTGTAAATTATCACATGGTTTGAGCCGATGTAACATTTAGTTTGAGCCAAAATGCAAAAAACTTGTATAATTTTTTCTCAAATTCCTATGAAAAAAAATTCTCAAAATCAATTGCATTTTTCTCATTTTATAGGTCACTTTTTTGAAGAAAACTTTTTATTGTATCTATCAAATATTTCTTTAAAGATTGGAATTTGTAAACTTGGACTTTCCTCTTCAGGATAGCCTATGAAACAACACCCGCTTAAATACTTTGGAGGACTATCTCCATACCTTGCAATTAATTCAACCATAGTTTCTCTTTTATGGGCATATAGGTCGTATTTAGCCATGGGCTGATATTTATCTTCAGTTTGAACAAATGCCCCTAAATATTCGCATTCGCTACAGTCGTGTTTGTATATTGGTTTAATCTCATTCATAAGTTACCTCATGATAAATTATACAATAAATACTTGTTATTAGTGAAAATAAATGTTTATAAAAAACAATTTTTCTGTTAATATTATTGACAGAAAATCAAGGAATAATTTAAATGATATTTACTTATGATGAATTAAATAAACAAAAAGAATCTGGCATCAATCTTTCTTGGTCGGATATTTCTGAAGGGCAATTACGTAAACTATATGTTGGTGAAAAAATCCCCATTATTTTAATTGCACGCTTGTACGACATTAAAAAAACTCAAATTAGTTATAAATTGAAAAAATTCGGCATTAAATTTATGGAAACAATTACAGATAATTTGATTGATAATATTTCAAAGAATACGAATGAAACAATGAAGAAGGTCTTTTTCGACAATTTTGATATCGATAAATTTTCTAAAATTATTACTAATTACGCGTTCAGGAATGGACCCGTTGAAGACATTCACGCAAGTGGAAAACTATCAGAAGAAGATATGATGACCTTAAACAAGTATATGGTAAATCGTATCGCCGGAATTCTACAATTAGTTAAAAATGAACAATGGTTCAAGCTTGTTGGTTTTTTGGAAACATACAAACTGTATGGGGGGTGTGGTGCAAGTTGGGACAAAGCCGAACCTGATATTGAAGAAATCAACAAGTGTTTAAACCTTATTCTACATTAATTTTTTTGTTTTTATTATAATTGCACCATGAAGAAAATTTTACTAATAATTTTTATCTGCATTTTGGCTTGTTTTTCAGGCAAGTCTTTTGCCTATGAAAACGGTACATATAAAGTTATTAAAGTTATTGACGGCGATACACTTTTTCTTGATTTTAATAATGACGGAATTCTACAGCAGGAAGAAAAGGTTAGGATTAACGGTATTGATACTTTTGAGGTTAAACCCTCCATCTTTTTAGAATGGCAGATGAAAGAATTTAATCTTACTCAAAGCGAAGCTCTCGGAATGGGATATTTTGGAAAAGAATTTGCCAAGAAAAATCTTTTAAATAAGTATGTTAAAGCCCAATATTCAGGCGAGACAAAACTTTGCGACATGGGTCGACAATTAATGTCTATATACTATGATAATGGCAAAGATTACGAGCAAGAAGTTTTAAAAGCAGGATTAGCAAGCGTTTATAAAAAATCAAACCTTGTCCATGAATTATACAAGTATGAAAATCCAAGCAAAATAAAAGCCAATGTGAAAAAGACACATTGGCTTAATTTAGTTTTATTGAATAAGAAAAATAATACTTACCATAAGGTAAATTGTGAATACGGTCAAATGGCAAGTAATGTTGAATTAATCAATAAGTCCCTTCTTTCAAAATACAAATCCGCAAGTTGTTGTTACCCTGAATTAGTAAAAAATAAAAATCCTAACATTTTAAAACAAGCAGGAGAAAAATATCTGCTGAATAAAATGCAAACGGATAAAATCTCTCTCTTTTTTGTTAACCCAGTCGGAAAAAAACAACCTAAAAATGCTTGTGTAAATTATGTATGTCGCTCTTTGGTTACATTAATTGACAACTCGAAACAAACTATAGATGTTGCCGCTTATGGTTTTCAAGGGCAGGACGAAATTATCAACGCTTTAAGACGTGCTAAAGCAAGAGGCGTTAAGATTAGGGGGGCTTGTGATGATAACACATACAAATTCTACTTTGATACAAGAAAAATAGAAAATGAATTTGGATTCAAAGAAGATATTTTTGTATCAATTGCCCAAAGAAAATTTGATACCCCATTCACAAGGGAAGTTTCAGGGCTAATGCATAATAAATTCCTGATTTTTGATAATTCCGTTGTTTGGGCAGGCTCAACAAATTTAACCGATTCCTGTATGACATTAAATGCTAATGATGGAATTGTCATATATTCAAAAGACCTTGCAAATGTTTATACAAAAGAGTTTAACCAAATGTTTGAACAAAAGAAATTCCATACCTTGAAAGATGCAAGCACTAATAATACAAATATAAAAGTCGGTAATGATAATCTTGTGTCTGTTTATTTTTCGCCAAAAGATGAGGCTATTCATAACGGTGTTATCCCTCTAATTCAACAATCACATAAAACAATTAGAATAATGATGTTTTATTTTACGAATAAAAAAGTTGTTGCCGAATTAATAAACGCACATAATCGGGGAGTTGATATTAAAATCATAGTAGATTATGAGCCGACTGCTGAAAAATATTCTGCAATAGATATAGTCCGAGGTGCAGGAATACAAATAAAAGTAGAAAATTGGAATGGGAAAATGCATACAAAATCTGCTGTATTTGATGATGAATATTGCGTTATCGGCAGTACAAACTGGACAAGCACCGCCGAGTATGTAAATGATGAAAATATGCTTGTTATAAGAAGTACAAAAATTGCTAATCAAATAACGCAGGAATTTAACAGATTATGGAAAGCTATACCTGAAAAATATTTATACGAAAAAGCACCTGAAAATTTATTTAAAGAGCAATAGTTACAAATGGCAGAATAAACAAGTATTTTCGCATTCCTCGTCTTCATCAACTAAATAATCGCCATACATATTAATAAGTTTTTCGGGAGTTTTCTTATTTTTTAGCCGTTCCTGTTTTTTCTCATAATTCATTTTTATTTTTTCTATATTTTCAGGCTTTATAAGCTCTTTTAGTGGTAAGTTTTGAATCCAACTAAAACTACCTTTTTTTATTTTTTCACAGTCATAAAACTCATATCCCATAGCTTTCTTAAATAAATCAGGGTGTTGTTCTCGTAAATTAATCCAATCCATTTTTGACTGATAAAAACAGAAATAACACCCTGAACGAGTTTTCCAGTTATAAAATTCGGGCAAACCCACTCCGACATCTTCTAACATTTTTATTACATCACTTCGCCCAATATTATTATCAACAAATGGAAATCTTTCATTAATGTAATTATCGGTGCTAGTTGCTGTTTTTACTCTATGAGCCTCATCCGCTCTAATTCCGATATACAAATAAACACAGCCTTCACCTTGAGCATTGAATTTATCATAAATATGTTTCCTAAAAGGTTTTGTTTTCATCTCAACAGTACACCAACGACAAGCAGGATGAGGCAAAAAGCCATAAATAGAATGAATTTGATCGAAGCTAACATACGGCTTTATTCTTGTAATGGGCTTGCCTAAAAACACTTCTACCTTGTTTAAATAATCGTAAATTTCAGGTAGTTCATGTTCCGTATCACAAAAAACTAATTCTGTTTTTTTAAAAATGTCAGGCATGTTTTCCTTAATAAAAAACGCTAATGCAGTGCTGTCTTTACCACCTGATAAACTCAATATATGATATTCTTTCACGCTAATTGCCTCCTACGATTTCCCTGACTAAAACCATTTTTTGTGGTTTGGAAAGTTTTAAGATTTGACTTAGAAGTTTTGCGGTTGAACTATCAATTTTTATATTACTTCCCCCTGCGGCCGCTTCGATTGTCGTAAATTTTAAAGCAAGTTCTTTTACTTTAATTTTAAAATCAGCTACATCATTGTCCGACCAGTCTTTAGGAACTCTTGATTTATTGATAAACGTAGCAATGCGTTCAATCCAAAGCGTATCAAATGAATTTAATTCTTTTATGTTGTTATGTAAAATTTTTAACTCATTATCTGATAAAAATTCCTGCACAGCTTCAAACCTTTTTGCGAGTTTTTTTCTACTTTTTTCACTAAAACTGTCAAATAAAAATGTGCTTATTTCTTTAGTCAAGTTGGAGTAAGAGTCTTGTAATTCCTGTATAGTTTCATCAAATTTTTTAACAAAAGATTTTTCACACTGGCACAAAATTTTATCATCAAGAGTTTTAGGAATGTCCTTGTAAAATAAGTTAATAGGGTCTTTTGCATTTAATACAGCGTTACGGAAACGGATTGTATTTTTACTCAATCGTTCTGTTGTAAGTGTGTGCTTATCAAGGTTTTTAATGAAATAAATCAAGCCTTTCGTCAGGTCAAGAATGTTTGTTGATTTACAGGGCAAAATTATTGCTGATATTTTTTCTAAAATCGGCAAGTTTTCAACAATGGTTTTTTGCAGTTCAAAATTCTGCGGACAATAAATCATTCTGTCAAACATTAAAGAAGTTAATTTTAGTTGGAATTGGGAGTTTTCATAGATTGCTAAAATATCTTTACTTTTTACCAAAACATCTAACAAAAGAACTGAAATAATAGATTTTGTTAAACCATAAGGCGGTGTCATAAATCGTTCAAACAAACAAGTGAGCTTGAATTTATTATTTTGAAGTACAAATTTTTCTATTTCTTTTTTGATTTTTACACAGGTTGATTTTGAACATAAAAGCTCCTTGACTAAATAATGTTCAGTTGAATTTTCTTTTAAGTCCTCGCCTTCCAGTAAGTGCCGAGCAAGACAACGAATAGCCTTTGTTACTGTCGGCGGTGTTTTTTCTAATTTTAAGTATTCCAAATTAATTTCAGGGCGTTTGTTATTTATTTCATCAGTCCAAGAAATAATCGGAACTTCATTAATATATTGTTCTCCTGCATTGGTTAGAGTAAATTCTCGCTTATGTTCTTCAATTAAACCCTCTGTAATTGCTATTTTTTTGAGGTCTTTCACTTGTGATGTGGTAAGTCCAAGAATAAAATTAACTTCTGGGTTTTGAAATAGTTTAGAATCTTTTCTAATTGCTAAAAGTGTTTTAGCTAGATAGTTCATATAGGCTCCTTTCAAATTATGCATGCAGAAAATATGGTTATTAAAACCATTTTAATTGATATAAATATAAGGCATAGCTATTCCAGCTTTTCTTGTAAATAACTTTGCCATCATGGGCGTGAGCCTCACAAGAATGTCTTAACAGTTTAATTATAACTCTACTAAGTAATATTAACAGTCCATATTTTTACGTAAGTAATAATTTCTAAATTAGTCAAACTTTCCATTCCAAAAACGCCTTAAGATTTCTTGTAATGGTCGTTCGTCATCAGAACAATTTGGTATATTTACTCTTTGCCAAAATGATAATTTTTCATAAGGTGTTCCGATAAAAGGGTTTCTTGTCGGCAATAAAGTTTTTTTATCAAGAGAATCAGCAATAACTCTTGACATATCACAGGCTATTGCCTCAAATGGGTCAGTTTCAGCATAGGCACAAATTTTTAAAACTTTCTCCCGATATTTTTGTTGATATTCTGTAACCTGCTTTTGATTTTTATATAAATCAAGCTCTCTAGCTAAAGTTTTAGCCCCTAGTCTATCTAGCAATCTATATTCATGAGCACTGTGGATAACTTCATGTAAGCTAAAATTTAAAAAATGGGGAGTACTAGAAAGTCCAATTACATAATCATCATCTGCTATTTTATCAATATTTTCAAAATTATATAAACTATTAAAAAATATTCCTCTTGGTGGCGTTCTTTCGGCAGAATTTTTTCTCAATTTTGTTGGTAACATATTGCAAGTACTTAAAATATTCGTATTTTCGACATTTAACCGTTCAAAATTTTCCACCTCAATTGCACTTGGTAAAGCCAATTTTTGCCCAAATCTATTATTTAGCTCTTCTAATATCCCCACTGTTTTGTCACAGCACCAAGCAATAACTTTATTATCTTTAAAATCAGTTGGAATTCCTTTTTGTGCAAGCTTTTTTGATATTTCAACAACATCTGCCTGTTGTATTTCTTGCATCATTTTAGATGTCAAACCTGCCCCAAAGACAATTTTGGGGGGTTGATTTGAGTTATTATTTTGACATGCAAATAATATTTTCAATTGAAAACCTCTTTTTAATATATACAAAACCCCTGATAGGATATGTTGCTAATAATCCTGATATTGTAAATCTTTTTTAACAATTGACATAAAAATTGTTCATTAATTATCTTCACGTGTTTTTATTGGAGTAAGAAATAAGGTGTGTGCATGAATATTTGTAGTGTAGTCAATGCCCAATTTGTTCAAAAACAGCAGAATTTCAAAGGAAATTCTGCGGAGTTCAATTCGCTTTCAAGTCTGCCAAATTATCAACCAATCCCATTAGAAGCTTCCAAGGCGTATGCTTCACCTCAAATTACTGAGGGATATAGAGAGCTTGAAACTTTTGATGTTCCATATATCGGTCAGGGTAAATTATATGAGCTTTCTAATGGGCATAAAATTGCCATAATTGCAAAATCTGGTCCTACTGTTATAAACACTTATGTTAAAGTGGGACATTTTGATGAAAATGCAAATTTAAAAGAAATTAGTCATTTGTTAGAACATTTACTTGCAAATGCTTGTTTTAAACCAGATGACCAAGATATTAAAACTATCCTATTAAAAATAGGAGCGGTGTCTAATGCCACAACTACAAACTTTCTTACAAATTATTATATTAAAGCTAATCTAACCAAAACCGAAAATTTTGAGGATTTAGTTAAGGCTCAGTCAGCTGTATTAACTCATACAAATTTTACCGAGGAACAAATTGACAACGAGAAGGATATAATAATTCAAGAATTAACAGAAGATGGAAAATTTAATTCAGATGACATTTTTGCAAATAAGCTTGGTATTAAAAATTTATTTAACTTAGATTCATCAAGCGATATTCTTGCAAATAGAAGCTTATTAACTATTAAAAACATTAAAAAACAAGATTTACTAAATTATTATGACAACTTTTATAGTCCAAACAATATGGTCACTACAGTAGTTGGGGCTGTTGAGGATAATACTATAAAAACAATTGCAAAACATTTAGGAAAATCCCAAAATATTTCAGAACAATCTCTTAAATTAAGTAATACAACTTTTTCAAAAGACAATTTAATTCAAAACGCAAAAAGAGTAGACACAATAGGTAATAATTCTTCATCAAATAGGGCTAAAGCTTATTTGTCATTCATTGGACCGGAAACAAATAATTATAAAGATACTATTTTGATGTATTGTATTTCTAAAATATTAACAGAGGATGATATTTTTAAAAGTGCAGGAATAGATAATAGTTTTAATATTACATGCAATATTAATTCTTTAGAACCCCAAAAAGATTTTCCATGTTCTATAAATGTTACTGGCACATCTTCTGAAAAAGAAATTGAAAATTGTTTAAAAAATCTTTATTCTAAAATTTATTATTTAACTCAAAGTCCCATTCCAAATGAAAAATTAAATGAAATAAAAAATAGAGTTAAAAATAAAGAATCACTTGAAAGTCAATATGCCTTTAATATTTCAGAAAAATATTCAACTTCTTTAGCTTTATCAAATAATGTAAAAAAAGAAACAGAATTATTAAATATTTTAAACTCAATAACTCCTTACGATTTACAGAACACTGCAAAAAAATATTTAGATTTAAATAAAGTTTCTATTGTTGTAGTTCATCCGCAAGAAAAATCGGGAAAATCAACTCCAGTATCTTTTAAAGGCAACATTGACCAACTCAATACTAAAGATATCCATGAATATCTTTTACCAAATAATCTTAGAGTAGTAATTGATTCAAGAGCTGATATTACAAGAAGTACGATACACTTTGATTTACATTCCCAAAAAAGATTATATAGTAATCCTGAAGCAGGAGCTGCATTGGCAAGCTTTTTAGCTTCTGATGAAACTATAGAAAGATTATCAAAAGAAAATATTCATTTAGCTTTTGATGGAAATTCTCAAGAAATATATACAACATTAAGTGGGACACCAGATAAAACGTTAGAAATGTTGAATTATGCTATGGGAATTCTTTTACATCCAAGTATATCTATTGAAAAATTCAATGAACAAAAAAATAAAATTTTAGAAAGTGAAAAAAATAATTCTAAATATTCTAGTATATATAAGCAAATCAGCGATGAGATTCTTAAAGAAAGTCCATATCATTATATGGAAGGAAGTGTTAAAGATTTAACTATAGATGATGTAAATAAACTTCATGAACAAATTTTAGAAAATGCTCAAGGTACTATTTTTATAACTATTCCTAAAGAAATTCTAAATGATACTCAAAATGAAATATTTCAGACACTGCTAAAAATATCTCCTTTGCAAAAAAATAATTATTCTGCAATTTTTAATAAATTTAAAGCTATTCCTTTAACTAAAACAAAAATATTTATTAAAACAGAAAATGATAATGATCAAATTGAAATTGAAAAATATTTCAAAATAATTGAAAGTGGTAATATTAAAGATAGAGCTGGGTTACTATTATTGAATCATATTCTTGGAGGTAATGAAAAATCTAAATTATTTGAAAAATTGAGAAATGAAAATAAAATCGCATATTTTGCCAATTCAAGATTTGATGTTAACAATGAAACAGGTAAAGTAGCAAGATTAACTTTATCAACTAATGTTACTGCGAGTACAAAAAATTTGCATAAGGTAATTGATAAATACAACGAAAGTATAAATGAATTGGTTAATAAGCCAATAACTTTAGAAAAATTAGAATCAAAAAAAACAAGCCTGAAAAATAAAATATTATCTAAGACTGAATCATCCATAGACAAAAATGAGACAATAGTAGAGGGGTACAATTCTTTTTATGGTACAAATTATCAACAGGCTTTATTTGATGCAATTGATAATATGACATCGGAATATATTCAAAAATTAGCACAACATTATCTAACTCAGCCATCTTTATTGTCCATAGTTGGAAATAGAGAAGTCATACAAAATAGCAAAGATTATTTTGCCAATTTGGGTGAAATAATTAATTGCTAATTATCGAAAACTAGACTAGACTAGATGGATCAATATCTGGTAAATCGATATCTGGATTAACATCAAGACCGAAGTTATCAATATCTAATTTATGAGTATCTATGCCCAAATCATCTGTATGTGCCAAGTTTAAATTGTCAATATCCAAATCTAGGTTATGAAAGTCCATATCTAGTGTATGACTATCTATATCAGCATCTAACTTAGAGACATTGAACTCTTCTAAACTCAATTTATTTAAATCCCCTGCATTATCCAAGTTTAAATTATGTCCATCAACATCTAAATCATTTGCATGTGTAAAGGTTAAATCATTAACTCCATCATTAAGGTTCAAATCAGCTTTGCTTAAATTATCAATATCATCAAATTTATTAACCTCACTAATATCACCTCCGTCCAAATCTATTTTATTGGGGTTGCCACAGAATTTAAGCTCGCTGTTAAATTTATCAGCTTCGTCTTGAGTGATAGTTTTATCCTTAACTCCATCTGCAATAATTCCTCTTAATTTACTTTTTTCATACTCTGGAAGTCCTCCTACGGTATCTGCATTTGGAGTTCCTGGATCAAGCCCTGCCTTTTTCATATTCGTTAATAAATGTTCAGAATTAGTTGTCCATTGAGTTTTTTTAATTTGCATTGGAGCCATTATTGGTTTTTCACTAAATGGCAACTCCTCCTGTCCTTTTAACTTCCTAAAAAGTATTTTTGTTGATTCAACCATTTCTTCAGTAAAACGTGTAACTTTTTTACCCATATTTGAAGCAATATCATCTAAAATATTTTTACCTATTTTAGATCCGTTAAGTCCTTTAAAAGAAATTTGAACAGATTGCTGCGAAGAATTATTTTTATTAAAACCTGTTCTTCGCAAATTGTCTAAATTATTATTTGAATTGTTTTTATTCAAACTATTTTGTTTAAAATTTGATACAGCTGTAATCATTTTTCACTCCTTATATTATTAACCGCCACCGGCTACTCTTGAGATTCTGCCAACCCATTTAATTATTTTTTGAACAGAACGTCCTGTAAGTTTTGAATAACTTTCTAGAACCGTATTACTGTTATTAACCAATGAATCACCTTGTTTATCTAATCTTGTAAATATTTTTTCATAAGGACTTTCATATTTTTCTAACATTTTTTTAGTATTATCAAGCAATTTTTCTCTCAATGGAGAAGAACTTTTTCTCATATTAACATAATCTATGCCCTCTTGAAAATATTGACTAATTTTAGCATAAGCTATAATTAGGGGTTTTAAGCCATTTTCTACATATTTTTCATTAATATCATCAAAATCTGATAGTAAATTTTTTAAATGGTCTTCTAATTTTCCTTTTCCACCCGTAACTCTAGAGCTTAAATGTTTTGTATTTCCTATAGGTTTACCGTCTTCTTTCTTGATATAGGAATCAACAAGACCTTGAATTCTTCTTTTGGCAACCGTCATATACTGCCTATTAATGAAATTAAAAGCCATAAATCCTTGATCTACATGCTTAGATTCTCCAACTAATTCTTTATAAACAGTAACAAGACCTTCATCAGTTGTTTGTGCATTTTTCATAATAGCATCAATTTTTTCAGGTGTTAATTGAACTCTATAAGTCAAAGATTCTCTTAATTTAGGTGAACCATATTGGTCAGCACCTAAATAACTTTTAAATGATATGCTTGATTTTTCAGGCATATTTTTATTTGGTTTTTGACGTTGAATTGCGGTAACAAGCACTTTTTAATAACTCCTTAAAGTTTTTCTAAATAATAATTTTTATTTAATCCAAGCGGAATATTTTTCATATTTTTTAAATAATTCTTGTGGAATTTCTCCATTATTATTTTTTATTGTTTCATCGGCTCCTAGCTTTTTAAAAGTTTCTACCATTTTCATATTCCCTGTTGCATAAAAGTGGTGCAACGGTGTATTTCCATTATCATCCTGATAATTTATATATGCTTTTTTATTTGCCAATTTTATTGCATCTTGTTCTTTTTTACAATAAAAAATAGGTGTTTTACTATGCAAGTCTTCAATATTTACATCAATATTATCCATTCGTAATAAAGTATTGAAAAATTCTTCATTATCTGTTTTCAATGCAAAATGCAAGTAGAGTTCATCATTAGGATTTGCACCATTCTCTAATAATAAACTTCTGATCCCATTACTCTTAGCAAAATATAAAGGTGATTTTTCGTTTTTATCTATGGCTTTTGCATTTGCGCTGTAATCGAGTAATGTTTTTACAACTTCTTCATTATTTTTTTGTACAGCAGTATGCAATAAAGTACTGCCATTACTGGTTACAACATTAGGATCTGCACCAAATTGTAATAATAATTTTCTAAAAATATTATTATTTGCATACAAAAGTATTGTTTTACCATCTTTGTCCGCAATATCTGTTCTTGCTCCATTTGTTAAAAGTTCAATAACACTTTTTATGTCATTTTTTGAAACAAAATCAAATAATGCTGTTTTACCGTCTTTATCCTGTAAATTGACGTCCACTCCATTTTTAATCCAATATTTTACAGTTTCACTATCTTTTGAATAAAAAATAGGAGACCTTCCATTTTTATCTCTAAAATTTTTCTCAGCTTTATATTGAAGTAATAAATCACTAAGTTTTTGATTTCCATCAATAGATGCTGTATGTAAAAGAGTTTGCTCTTCATCATTAATTGAATCAGGATTTACTCCCTTTTTTAATAAATATTCAAACGAAGCTGGGTTGTCAGAAGCTTCATGTAAAACAGGCAATCCAAATGAATTTTTCGCATATGGATTCGCTCCCTTATCTAATAAGCTACCCAAAATTTTAGGGCTAGATATTGCTTCATGCAATGGAGTATTACCTATTTCATCTTGAGAATTTATATTAGGTTTATAATTTAAAAATAAATTAACGCTTTCTTCATCTTGTACAGAACAGGCTATAGAAAAAGGTGTTTTACCCAATCGGTCTCTATGATTCAAGCTTAAACCTTTATCTAGTAATTTTTTTGATATTTTCAATTGTTTATGTTCTGCGGAAACATGTAACAATGACTTTAGGTTCGCATTTATTACAAAAGGATCTATTAAATTATCTATTTGTCCTAAGTCCCCTTTTACAATAATTTTTACTATATCTTCAAATAATGTAATTTGAGGGATACCTGTAAAACTTATATTTTGTTGCTTATTGAAAACATCTTGGGAATACTCATACCCAACTTTAGTCTTTTGGCGTTGATTTTGAGTTGTTTTACATTTATTATTTATGTAGCTAATGGGGATTACTAACATTTTTATTTACACTTTCCGATTTTTTTATTCTATTAGTGTAAAACACATAAATATTTTTTTTGCTAAAAAATGGACAAATATTAAGCAATGTAAAAAATAAGTTTAAAACTAACAATAATTTTCATGTCTGTTTTTAAATTATATAAAAACTAGCAAAGTGGGTAGCAGGAGTATAAAATGCAACTAACAACACAGCCGAATTATTATTTAAAAACAACCTCTTACAAGCATAATAATAGCTATAAGAATTACGCCCCAATAATGAAAACTACAAATATCATTTCGTTTAAGGGTAATAATGATATTTTTGATTATCAGGCTCATTTAGATGAAAAGCTTGATAAAATGAATTGGATAATAAAGATTTTTGGTGGTAAAAAAAGAGCAAAATTAGCTACAACTCTCGAATCAATAGATTTCAGAACTAAGAAGTGTGACGAAAGAGATATTAATCAAGATACAAGAGACAAAAAATTAAATGGCAGAGAACATAATCTTAATGAAAGAGAAAATGGACTTAATTCTAGAGACAAAAAAATTAAAACAAAAGAAGGGCAACTAGACACAAGAGAAAATGAACTTAACAATAAGGATAATCGGCTCAATTTGAAGGATAATGAACTCAGGGAAAAAGGCTCTCGGTTAAATACAAAAGAAGAAAATCTAAATTTACAAGATGCTGAACAAAGAAGAAAAAATAATGCACTACAGGCAAGAGAGTCTGAAATAGTAAAAAATGAAGGCGGAATTCAAGCTAGAAAAGTAGAATTATCATCTGAAGAATTAAGGATTGATAAAAAAAATATTGAACTTACAACTAGAGAAGAGGTGGTTGTTGGCAAAGAAACTTCTGTTAAAAGAAAACAGTCTGAAGCAAAACGAATTCGGAATGAAGGTATCCAAATGAAGGAAGATTCTATAAGCATCCGAGAAAATGCAATAAAGTTAAAAAAAGATGCTATTAGAATAAAAGAAGAATCATTGGGTATTGATGAAGATCGAATTTTAGGTTTTTTTGATTCAAATAAATCTCAAAAAGAAAGTATAAAAGTATTAAAAGAATCTGAAAAATTATATCAAGGCGAGGTAACTGCCTTAGAAAAGCAACTAAGAGCTCTTAAAGAACAATTAAATAACATCGGACAAAGAGAATTTTTAGAGCAATTAAGACTTATTGAAGAAGAATTAATCAAAAAAGTGGGGAAACAAGCACAAACTAATTTGAGAAAAACAATAGAAAAATTATACACAGAATTTGCTTCGGGCAATTTTAAAGAACTTGGTAAATTGTTTTTAGAATTAACAAAACAAATATAATAAAAGGAGTTAAATATGCAACTAACTATTCAACCAAACTGTTATTTAAAAACAAATAATTTCAAAAAAAGAAATTATGCTTCAAGTCAAATGAAAACAAATAATGCTCAAGCAAATACTGTATCTTTCAAAGGTGAAAACAATGATAGAAAATTTGACTGGCAAGCACATTATCAAGAAAATCTTAAACATGCAGATGGTTGGAGAAACAAAAAAAAGGCAAAAAATGCAAAGGCTGCAACTGACGCACAAGCTTTAGGGTTTTATGAAGCTCAAGCTGAAACAGATAGCCTTAGAGACGTAAATCAGGGGCTTATGGAAAAAATGCTTAATGACAAGAATAGCGAGTTAGGCGAAATAAAACTAACGTTAGCTAACTTACAAAAAGATATGAGAGATGCTCAACAAGATCAAGCAGAAAAAGCTGAATTAGAAAAACGTGTAAAAGAAATGGAAGAAAAGCTTAACAAAAAACAAGCAGAATATGATACTAAAACAAAACAAGCTAGTGATATGAATAATATTTATGAAAATGCCACAAAAAGAGAGGCAGAAAAAGGCTGGGGAAGATTAGCAGGTAACGAACCTATTAAAGAAAAACTTGACGAATCTTTTATAAGAAAATTAGCCGCAGAAAAAGCTGGCGTTGAAGTTAAAATGCCAAACGGAATACTATTTTATGGACCACAAAGCACGGGAAAAACTCTTTTTGCAAGAGAATTTGCTAATCAAGCTGCAATGACTGGTCCTGAAGGAAAAAATGGTTGTAATTATGTTGAAATAGACATGATGCAATCAGACGATGATATAATAAATGATTTATTGAAAGCTGCAAAACAATCAAAAAAAGATTATGAAGATAGTGGAAAAGCTAAAAAACGAACAATAATTCTTCTAGATGAATTTGATTCTATTGCTAGTTCAAATGAAAAAGATCTAGGTAAAGTTTTGGAAGATACAAAAATTGCAAAATTGAAAAACTTTTTACAAAAATGTTCTGATGAATATAAATGTACCGTATTTATGACTACAAATCATCCATTAAAACTTAGTTCAGAACTTTTAGCAGATCAACGTATGCCAGTAAAAGTATTTTTAGGACCACCTGAAAAAGAAAATGCTGCAGAAGTATTTAAATTTTATTTGAAGGGTGATACCGAACAAGTAATCGATCATTCTAAATTAGCTGATGAAGTTATGAAAGCAAGAGAAACAAATGAGGCATATAGTGTGGGCAGAATAAAAACAATAGTCTCAGATTATATCGCCATTACTAAAAAAGCAAGTCAAAAAGTTACAGAAAATGGTTTGCTTCAAGCTATAAGAGAAGTAGGTCCAGATATAATCCCTGAGTCTATGGATAAATTCTCCAAAGAAATTGCGGCTATGACAAAAAGAGCTATATAAGTTAATGTTTCTTAATTAAGAAAGAGTAATTTGAGCAATTAAATTCGATTTTATGTTTTATTATAAATAAGTAGTGATGTGGAGAAATAGTGTGATTTATTTAAATAATAAAATTTCAACTACAAATAATAAAAGTGTTCAACAAAATACTAACCAACGTAAATTTTTAGTTAGTAAAAATTCTATTGAGCAAGATACTATTTCTTTTTCGGGAATTCAAGAAACTCCTAATAAAAAAGAAGATAAAAATAAAATAACAGCCTATATAATTGCGGGAATTGCTATTATTGTTGGTGGAATAATTTTGGCATTAAATCTTAAAAAAGGAAAAAATCCACTAAAAAATTCAGGTGAAAATATTGCTGAAGGAGCTCAAAAAGCTAATAAAGGCACGTCGTCAAATATTAACTCCTCTGAGGGAAGTTCTAAACGTCAATATTCTGCAGTATCTTCGCCCTCTTCTCAACCTTCAGTCAAGTCAACAGCACCAAAACAAAATGAAGAATTAATTAATGCACAAAAAGAAAAAGCAGAACTGGAAAAACAAATCAAAGAACAACAGGCTGGAGCAGAACAATCAAAAAAAGATTTAGAAAAACGGCTTGACGGTTTTATTGAAAAAATAAATCCAAATGATAAAAAAATCGCAAAAGAAGCATTACCCCAATTAATTAACCATAGCGAAAAATTAGGTATTGGAATAGAAGATTTCAATCCATATTTAAACTATATAACACTAGAAAACAAAGATTTTGCAATAACAGAGGGAATACCTTTAATTGCAAATAATATTGAGTTAATAAAAAAAGTAATACCAGAGTCTGAATATTCAGATATACCTAAACTGTTAAAATATTTAAATGCTAAAAACAATAATGAGTTTAAATCATTATTAGAAAAACCTAAAGAAAATGGTATTGAGAGTATGATTACACTTGGACGAAAACTTTTAAGAGTTTCTCAGGAAAACAAACAAAAATAAGTGAGTAAAAATGCAGGTACATAGTATAAAACAAACTAAAACAGACAATACATATTCTCCATATACCAATAAAAACAGCAATATTGGCTTCAATAATTGCAATCAAATCCCTGATAAATTTTCATCTTCTGTTATTACAAAAAAAGAGGTTAGCTTCAAAGCTGATTGGCATTCTATCGAACATTATGCAAAAAAATATTTATATGTAGACAATTTCAGCAGTATGCTTAAAGATGATATTTGGAGTGAACGTGGCTGGGTCCAGAATAATATTTTCAGAAGTGATACAAATATAAGAGAAGTAGAAGCTAAAGTTCGTTCTGTTTCGGCTAAAATTAAGGAAATGAAAGAAGAAATTGCAAAAAGAGCTAGAAGAGAACAGAAAATCAAAGATGAATTAGCGTATCAAAAAAGAGAAGAGCGAAGATTAAAACAAGAACAAGCCGAATTAGAAAAAAATATTAAATTAGAACAAATAAAGAAAAAAAGAAATAACCTTGAACTAGAAAAAAATAAAATTGAAATAGAAGAAAAAGATTTAGGGCTAGATAAAGAGTTAATTCAGGATCAAAAATTAAGCTTGTATACTGAAATCTTACAACCAGAATTTATAAAAAAAGCTCAACTTGAAAAAACAGGAAAAAATGTAAATACTGGTGCATTCCCCAACGGGATTATGATTTCTGGATTAGATAAAAAGATTAGCGATGAATTAATTGAATGGACAGCTAAAAAAGCTGGTTGTGAGCTTAAGAAAATTGACTTTGAGAAATTGACAGAAGAAAATGCATTAAAAACTCTTATTGAACAAGCCAAAGTTGCTCAACAAAGTGATAAAAGAACGCTTATATATATTGAAAATTTTGATAAATATACTCAAAATTCTCAAAAAAATGAAAAGATTATTTCAAAATTAAAAGCATTTCTTTCTTCTTGTGCCGAGAAATATAAGTGTACAATTATTATTAATATAAAAAACACTAGTGATTTAGCACCTGAAATAAAGGCAGATCAACGTTTTCCAATTAAAATTAATTTGGATTAATATTTTATGGGAGATAAATCCTTATTTAATTGATTTCTATAGAACTTCTATAAATATTGCTTAACTCCTTATCATTAAGATTTTTTTAAGTATGTAAAAATACTGACATAAAAGATTTTCATTTTATTTTGTAGTTTTAAAACACTTTTGCAATGATTCTAAAACAGAAACATAATACTTTAATTCTTTATCAGTAGCATGATTAATTATTTTTTGCACTTTGCTTTTGAGGTTATTTTTTTTAACTTTGGGCTTAATGTCAAAATCTTTTAATTCAACATCAAGACATTCTAAAATTTTTACAAAATTATCAAATGTAGGGAAATGTACACCTGTTTCAATTCTTGAAATTTGTTTTTCATGCATATTTACGGATTCCGCTAATTCTGCTTGTGTCATACCTTTTATGTTGCGAAACTCTTTTATTTTATTCCCAATATCCTTTTTATTCATTATACCCCCTTAGCGAAAAATGTTACTTTTCTCATGCTAATAGGTAACGTAAATATAATAAACAACAAAAAACAGTACCATATATTTGTCACATAGTACTGAAATACAGTTACAATAATAATTTTTGTTAAGATGAAAATATTATCTATATTGCCGTATTAGTAAGCATTATCAGATAATTACCAATGGGTATAAACAAAACTAAGCACCATTATTTGATAATTTAGTAATGTATAGTGGTATATATTTTGTATAATGAATGCTGTTAAATAGAAAGAAGGCATATATGGAAGAAGAACAGGTACAATCAACCAAGAATCTTATCATGTGGCATATGTTCTGTAGTGCTGGAGGAGAACTTACAATCGCTACGAAAGAAGAAAAACTACATGGAGCATTATTTGCAGTAATTGAAGAACTAGAAAGAGATGGAATAATAGTTATACCAAGTAAAGATGGAGTCACTATTAAAGCAAGATATATATAAGAGAGAACAAACAAGATGAGAATTGGTATATTTCAATCTTTACAAAAGGATATGAAGGATATAGAAGAATTGCCAAAATAATAATATTCCCAAATATATTAGAAAATCAAGCAAGAGCGATTATTTTAAATATCACTGAACATATTTAAGAACTTATAAAAAACTAATTTTAAGTCTTCTGGATAATATATATAATTAAAAATGAATGTAAAATAGAGAATATTAACCATTAAGAAAAGTTTATATGAAAAAATTACTGTTATTATTTTTATCTATTTTAAATTTGTGTTTACCAGTCTTTTCACAGCCAATAGGCTTAAGTGATTGGAAACAGCCTTATATAAATAACTCTGTTTCTAATCAGGCATATACAAGCGTTTTGAATTGTGAAAAGAAAACACCATATTATGTTTTTTATAATTTATTTCCTAGTGATTTTATAGGAAATGCTGTACGAGCAACAAAATGGCCCTCTAGGGTTCCATCTGATATTCAAAGAGTATGCGGATCAAATTATGCCACAACCAAGGATTATACAAATTCAGGTTATGATAGAGGGCATTTGGCTCCGGCTGCAAACTTTAATTCTTGTCAAGCAAAAAAATATTTAACTTTTTCTTTTGCAAATGCAGCACCTCAAAATAAAAAATTAAATGAAGCTGAGTGGAAAAAAATTGAAGAAATAGAACGAAATTCAGCTACTATTCATAATGGGATAACAGTTATAACAGGAGTAATTCAAAATCAGAAAAATTATATTGGCAATAAAGTTGAAATTCCTGATTATTATTACAAAATTATTCTTTGGAAAGAAGGGAAGCAAATACACAATGTTGCTTATCTTGCTCGAAATATTGACATTGTTCCTGAAAAAATAGATATCCAATATCTCGAGCATTTATCGGGAATGAATTTTGGATTATAAACAATATATGTAAATTTTTATAACATTTGTAGCAATTATTTTCCTTGATTGATTTAATATAATTGTAAAAGTGAATAAGGTAAAAATATAATATGTTAATAAATTTTAATACAAATAATGCAAATCAAACAAATACTAAATTCCAAAATCCTGCATTTTGTGGGGTCAATACTCAATGGTTAAATAAACTTAAAGGCGATATTGATTGTGCGAGAGATCTTACAGATAGCGTAATCTTTTCAGGAATCTCCCAACAAGATGCCGTTGATACTTTAGAAGCTGCAAAAAAACACTATTTCCCTAAATTTCAAAATAGTTTTGACATTGACATTCAGTGGGTAAAAATTTTTTTTGCATCAAAAGGTGATAAAAAAATAAGTTAAGCAACAAGTTCTTGAAGTTTCTTAGAGCCATAGCCACCTATTATTGCTCCTGCCCCCATTCCAACTAATGAGCCAACAGGCCCAAGCTTTTGAGCTCCAATTGCACCTGCGTAACCTATACCTGCGGTAATAGCTGCAACATTTATTCCTGATTTCAAAATTTGTTTGCTACCATTTTTAATTTTTTCTTCAACATTATCGCCATTATTAAACGCTTTAACTATTTTGGGTAATTCCAACAGTGCCATTGCCAAAACACCATATTTGGTAGTTCTTTCAAAAGAATGAGCAGTTAATTTGCCAAAACTTGAACCTTCATAAACATTCGCTTTAACAAATTTTGGTGCAGCTTCTGTAGAGCCAAAGTCATGAACTTTTGTTTCAATCTTATCAACACATTCCACACCTAAAATTTTAAATACCTTTTTTCCAAGTCTAGTTTTAGCTAATGTTACATCCCCTTTTAATATTTTCTTTGCTAATTCTTTATGCTTTGCTTTATTTGAATCTGCGACATCATTTAATAAAGTGCCTCTTACAAATGAAAACGGATGTTGATATTTCGTATAATCATATTTATATTCGTATTTCTCCCCCTTAATTGCTGATTTAAGTTGGCTATATGCATTTTTCATATCTCTAAAATCTTCTGGAACATTAATAAGTGCTAAACTTGCCATTCCTGCTGCAGTAGTAATATTGCCCTTTTCTACTTCATCAGGAGCGGAATATATTCTTCTAAATGTCGGAATTGCTTTAACAACAGAAAACAAAGAGTTATCGGTTTCTGCGTATTTTGGAGGAGTATTTTTATCAAAAATACATACAGGTTCATCTGTAACAGAGGCAGTATATTCTCTGTTTTTTGAATGTGAATTATTTTGCTTTATTACTTCTACTTCTACAACCAAAATAACACTTCCTTAAATGATCACACATATTAATATAAAGATTTTTTATAGCAAAAAATTTACTATTTTTTTGACTTTTAAGCATTTTTTAATACTTTGTAACATAAATATCACTTATGAACTTATAATTTTATAAGTAATCGGAAGCTGTTTTTAAAATATTATTTAAATCATCTTCATCTAATTTTAAATAAGGTCTCGCTTCGATTTCTGTTTTTTTATTTCTGCCAGCATTGCCACCGAATTGGTGGATTGCTGCGTAGGTTTTATTTGTTCCGACAATGGCTGAGTTTTCGCTGTATTCGCTTGTAATGGATGCTGCAAGTTCTCCTCGCATTTGTAAAATCTTTCCGGGCCAGTATCCTTTTTGAGTTCTTATTTTTATTGTAGAATCTTTTAACTTTGCCCACTCAGGTCTACCTTCCTGTTTGAAATTTTCCTCAACAGCATCCGCCATTGTTCCTGCAATACTCTTCATCAAGGGTTTTAAATTTGTTGTTTTTTCAAAGAGCTTATCCAAAACTTGGCTAAGCTCTTTGTTATCTATTTTTATTTCAATTGGTTCGTCCATTAAACAGCTCCTTAATAGGATAATTCGCAATTAACAATTCCTTGAACATTTTATTTTCTCGGTTTGCTTGCTTATTGTTAATTCCGTTCAGGCGTTCCACTGCAATCATTTCAAAGTCTTTGTACAGCTCTCGGATTTTTGGGCAATCATCATAGGAAAGTAAAAATCTACCCTGAATATTTTTCAAAGTATCTCGCAACTTTTCATGGGCAAAGCCTTCTGTTGTCGTAACTTCATATCCGCAACCACAAGTATAAGGTGGGTCACAATAGAAGAAAGCATCTTCATGGTCATATTGTTTAATCAATTTTTCAAAGTCTCTGTTTTCCACTAATACTTTATCCAAGCGTTTGTGGATTGCATCAATTTTGAATAGAATATTTGTTTGGCTTTTGCTTGCACCGCCACAAGATTTTTTGACCGTTCCAAAAGTTCCGCCTCGACCACCAAAAGAGCGTGTGATTAAAAACAAAAATTGAACTGCTCTTTGGATATCCGTATAAGGTTTTGCCTTTAAAAACTGCATAAACATTTCACGAGAGCCGAGCAAATATGTAAGCTCTTCCTTTAAGGCTTCGGGATGGTATTTAACAATTCTAAAAAGGTTTACAAGTCTTCCGTCTAAGTCGTTGTAGATTTCTAAATCTGCCCAACGGGGTTTGTAAAACAAAATCCAACCACCGCCACCGAAAGGTTCAACGTAGGATTTGATATTTGTCGGGATAAGCGGAGCAATGGTTTTTCTCAATAATCTTTTTCCTCCGACCCAATTGAGTAAATGTTTTGTGTCAATTGTCATAAAATCTCCTTTAAATGCTATTTAAATACTGTTTAAATTGGGGTTAATCCTCGTCATCCAAAATCCCGTTGTCTTTGCCGGGGTTATAACTCCAACCGACGTCGGGTTTGATTTTGTGTCCTGTTAGAGGGTCTTTGTAAACAGTTACAGGCTTCATCTCGCCTGATTTCTTTGATACAAGTTCCATTTCTTCAGACAAACAGCCGTCAGAATTATCAGGTTCTGCACCATCTAAGTCATCTTTTGTTAAAGCCCTGACTCTGCATCGGCATCGCCAACCATTTGGAGGGTAAAAACTACTCCAAAACGGGTCATCATATCTAAAAGTTCTTTCGTTGAGTTCTGCATGTTCAGGACGTGTTCTTTTATCCATAACGGCAACATACTGCCAGTATGGTCTGTCATCTACATTTCCAAGCTGAGTTTTATACCTGCCTGCCATATAGGAAGTTTGCATATTTACTTGATAAATTGTTTTTAAGCGGCTCAAAGAGCCCATTTCAACTTTTTCAATATTGCCTTGAGAATCACCGACAAATTGTTCTTTTGCTCCTGTGGAGTTTCTTTTAGAAACTCTTACGTCGCCATCGTTCAGTTGCGACCCGACCTGTCTTCCTTGCGGGAAGGGGAGTTGCTTACTCAACTCCTTCCCGCTGCGTAAGCCTGTCGGGTCAGCAACCTCGGCTGCCGCAATTCCCCACCAACCTTTTTTCTGAAGCGTTGGTTTGAGTTCTTTTTGGAATTGCTGAAAAGTTTGACCTTCGGCTAGTGATTTATCAAGAGAATTTCTAATATCCTGCAAAACATCTTCTCGCATTAATTTAGCAACAGTAAAAGATTTTTTGTGTGCTGATTGCCAAACTTCGTGCCAATCCCAAGAGAGCTTATTGTTTTTACTCTTAAAATATTTTATTGCCATGGATGGAGATAGTTTGAACATTGCTTTTAAATCAGGCATTTTCTACCTCCGCTGCTTGGTTGCTCGCATTAAACGGCGTTGCGGTCTTGTCCTTCGACAAGCCCTCCAGCCTCTGCTCGCAATCCGCTATCCTCTTTGCAACTGCATAAACTGTGTTTACAGTTACAGCATTTCCTGCCATTTTATATAATTGAGCATCAGAAATTTTAAGAGCATATGCCTTTTTAACCATTTCATCAGGAAATCCTTGAAGCCTAAAGCATTCAAGTGGGGTTAATCTTCTAATTCTGAATTTATCAATTGTACCCATTTGGCAATGTGTATCAAGCGTTTGTGAGACTTTTTTACCGACACGACCTCTTCGGGTTGTACTGGTCGGATAGCCAAGACTTATTCCGTCTCCGATTGAAGCTTCATCGTATCCTTTTTTAGTTCCATTTCGAACTCTCATCAAAGGTGTATCACCTGCGACTTTTAAAGTTTGAACAATATCGGAGGCTTTGTAGGTATCAAATCTTGGTTTATTGATAAAATACAAACCTGTTTTACCGCCTTGACCGCCGCCATTTGATGTCAGGCAGGAACTTATTCCATCAACCGAATAAACTCTGTTTCCTTGGGATTTTCCTTTAGTGATTGCAATTGTATTCAAGTTACTAATATTTTTTGCATCATTTGAGGAGATAGGAAATACTTTTCCGATACATTCTCCTGTAAGACATCCGACAAGGAGCACTCTTTCCCTGTTTTGAGGAACGCCGAAGAACTTAGAATTAAGAACCTGCCATTGAGTTGAATACCCAAGGTCGGAGAGAATTTTAACGATAGTTGCAAAAGTTCCTCCACGCTCATGGTTAAGTAACCCTTTAACATTTTCGAGTATAAAATATTTGGGTTTTTTGTCTCGTAAAATCCTTGCGACTTCAAAAAACATTGTGCCTCTGGACTCACTAAAGCCTCGTCTCTTTCCAGCAATTGAGAAAGCTTGGCAAGGAAATCCTGCACACAAGATGTCAAAGTCTGGCAATTCATCGGTTCTGATTGTTGTTGCATCATCGAAGTACATCTCCTCTTCTGTGTTAAAAAATTCCCGATACAATTTTGTTGCATATTTATCATTGTCACAGTATCCTACACATTTAAAACCTGCTTTTTCTAAAGCGATTTTAAATCCGCCTATTCCTGAAAACATATCAAAAAATGTAAGTTGATTCTTAATCAAGTCCATCTGCCCTCCCTTGTGCTTCGCATAAAAAGAGAGCTTTGGATAAAACTTCTTCAAATTTGTTCGTTTTCAAATTCTTTTCATCTAAAATCTTTCTAAATTCTTCTTCCGTTTTACATTTAGAAAGCTGTTTTAAAAGTGGCTTTAGAATATCATTTGAAATTAATTGCAATTCTTCAGCAGAGATTAAATCGAATAATCCGTCAACTTCATCCTGCCCTTGATTCCCATTTTCTTCTTTAAATTGTTTAAATGTTGTAGATTTTTTGGCATCTACAATTTCAATATCTTCCTCATCAAATCCATAATTTTTAATGAAGTATTTTTTTGTGAATTTAATACCGCAGTCCACGAGAACTTTGTCCCTTTGGGCTAGATTTAAATCAACATCTTCAATCTCATACATTTCAAATTGAGGAATGTCTTGACCTGAAAAATTTATTTCATAAATCCATTTTATTAGCTGGTTGATTGTTTTTTCTACTAATTTTTTGTCAGAATCAACAATATCTTTTCTAACACTCATGTGAGTTTGGCTTGCTGCATAACTGCCTGTGCTTCCAATTTCTGTTGTAAGAGTTTGTCCTAAGATAGCCTTTGAAATTTCTGCGTTCATTTTATCAATCAATTTTTCAAAAATCTCAGCAGAGGATGATTTTTCAGCTTCTTGGATTTCAACAGAACTGTCATCAGGAATAACTGCAATTGCGTCTTGAATCATATTTTCAAGTAAATCTGCAAGCGTTTCAGTTTCTTCTTTTGATGCCCCTCTTGGATGTTTCCCCACGAGATGTGGAATTCCATACTTCTCAGTAAAAAGAACCCAAAACTTCAAGCCACCTTTTTTAAAAGTAACGGGCCAGAAAACTCTTGAAAGGACTCTTTCACCATAAGGGTTATCATAGCTTGCGTTTGATTGAGGACAGAGAAATTTCTTATCAGGAAGTTCTTCTCCCCAATAATTTTCTTTGGTTCTGAATTTTAAATTATTGTCTTCATCATAGCAAAACCATTCAGGCGGTTTGGCAACTAAAGCAGATGGAAGGACTAGGCTATCAATTTTTTGCCAAATAACCTCTATCGGTTGAAAACCAAAGAATGCACAGTCCAAAATGTCATTTATTAATTGAAATATATCAATGTTTTTCAATATGTCCTTTAACCTTGATACATCTTTGTCATCGTCTTGTCCACGATTTATATCCCACTCAAGAGATAAAACCCCCGACTTTCTTGATTGAGCACAAGCGAAAACGTGAGCGTCACAAAGCAATTCTCTGTAAATCCTCATATCCTTACCTTGTTTTCTTAAAACGGGGTCGGGGTCTGGAAGCATATATCCTAAAGAATAGAAATTCAGCGAACGTTTTCTTGTCGCAATTTCATCTGCGAGTCCTTGTTTTGTATTCTTATTTTCTAATAAATTGTTTTCCATAATTCTTTCTCTTTAAAGCTTGTCCGCAACCCCGTTTAAAACTCGTTTAAATTTTCCTGTATTGAATTTTTAGGGGTGATTGGGTATATTTGTGTGCCAAAATTTAAAAACACCATTTAAAACGGCTCAGAATGTTTTTGTCATTTCAGTAGTTTCTCGCCTTTTTCTTGTTGCAATATTAATGGGGCCGCTGTTTGTTTCAAGAGCGTGCAAGGCAAGACTTAAAGCCCAAAACCTGTCTGCGTGTCCTGAGACATCCGATTTTTCGACATCAAAACGAATATTTCCGGCGGTGGTTGTTTGTCTTCTGACGGAATGCAAGTCTTCCCTTATGTCCTGTTCGGCAGGGACATACACCGTTTTATCTTCAAAATTAGTTCGGGTTGTATAGGCAAGTTCTTCTTTAAGTTTATTCGTGAAAGATAGTGCCTCGACTCGGTATTTGCCGAATTTTATTTGTGCGGATTCAGCTAATTGCATCCCAAGCCCTGTCGCATCAATACAGCACCGTCTCATTTTAGGATGTTTTAGGATACTAAATAAAACTTCCTGTTGAATATGAAATGGAGTTTTTTCTAATATTTCAACTTTTCTTGTGTATTTAACTTTTTCAAAAACTTCTAATATCCAAATGCAGGTTAAATCTTTTTTACGACCAATGTCAGTTCCAACGTACAAATCGCCGATTACATCTGTTAGCGATTTTAAAGTATCCTCGCATTCACAAGTCGCTATCAGGTTATAAGGGAGGAACGCACAAGCTTCATCAATTGCCACACAGCAATATTCCTGCAACCAAGTATATTCGTCAAAACAGTCTTTTCTCTGTTCATCAAGCCATTCTTCCTGTTCTTCTTTTGTTGTTTTTCTTCCATAAATTTTATCAACAAGTCCTTCTTCAACAGCAAGTTGAACAGGAGTAGTATGCAATGCCCATTTTAAAATTCCTTTTAAAATCTGTTCAATAAACTTGAAAAATAAAGTGCTTTGTCCATTGTGTGTGGATAAAATCCTCAATGGAAAGCCCCAAGTAACACAAGGCTTTGCAGCTTTCCAAAGCTCAAAAGGATTATCGTGGTGTGCGAATTCATCCAAAACTACTTTTCCGCCTTTACTTCTGAACCCTTTTGGATTAGAACTTAAAGCGTGAATTTTTGTACCATTTGCAAACTCAATCACAAGGGCTTTTATGTCTTTCTCTGAATCAATAACAACTTCGCCCATTGATTTTGCGGCTACGTGAAAAAGTTTAACCCACATCTCACAATATGAAATATATTCTTTTGCGGCACTTTCATCGGCAGATGAAAACCAAACGGCAGGAACTGCTTTTGCAATGCAATCTCTTACGTCTTCGTAACTTTGAACGTATGTCGCACCGATACGTCTTGATTTCTCCCATATTTTAATCGGAGAATTGTCATCAAGCCATCGTTGTTGATATGGCAAGAAAAATGCTGTAGGCGTGGGCGTTAATGTTTTTTGATTACTATTCATTTGGTTTCATTCCCAAGATTTCTTCTTCGATCGTTCTTATTAATTCTTTGGTTAAACCTTTGTTTTCAGCAGGTTTATCTTTCATTAATGTTGCTACATCTTCGTATTCTTTGATTTTTGTAATCAATGGAAGCATTTTTGTAAAAGCATACATTCTGCCTGTATCAATTTTTTCTCCATTTTCCAAATCTGCTTTTATTTCATGCATGATTTTTCTTGCAAAATCGTACAGTTCTTCATGGAATGCCTGTTTTGATTTCAGGAATTGTCTGCGTTTAGTATCCCAATCACCTTTGAGTTTCCATTTTATTATTGTCCTTGGGCAGACGTTAACTTTCGCCGCTGTTTCTTCAACAGAGCGAAGTTCATATACATATATCCTTTCGGCTTCATTAATGTACAAAGATTTATTATTCAAACTCTCTCTCCAATTTTTCAATTTTGGACTTCAAATCTTTAATTTCTGCAACAATCGAATGCAATCTTTCAACATAGGTTAAGACTTTTTCGATTTGCAATTGTGACATATCATCCTGATACGGATTGAGTACTGAACGAATCAGGATTATTAGTCCCGAAGCCTCAGTATCAAGTGTTTTATACTTTTTCTGAGACTCGACTAATAATCCTTTTAATTGCATTCTTTCTAAATTCATCTATGAAACCTCTCTCTTTAAAACAGGACACCACAAATTGTTATCAATTTTGCTTTCTACACGAGAGAGTAGTGCCGCATGATATTGGTTGGTTTCAAGTAAATCTTTCAAGATAGAAAAGTTTTGATTTATCATATCTTCAAAAAGTTTTGCTTGTGCTTTGTGGTAAATATACCAAATTGCAAAAATCACAGCCGGGAATCCTATATTTTGCACCAATGGTAAAAATTGATTTATATCCATACATTCTCCTTTTTGTTCAGAAAGAAAAAATAAGCTTTTCTCAGGAGTTTCCTCGGTTGCTTATTTCTCTCAGGATACAAGTTTTGAAGCATAAAATTCAAATGAATAATTCAGTAAATTTTTACTGAACAGTTCAGTAAAAAAAATATGAACAGTTCATTTGAGAACGCATTCAGAGAGAGCTTATACTCACAGAGTAATAAATTTTTGAACGCAGTAAAAAAACAAGCGAGGTAATTATATGTCAAGTTTAGGTTCTACAAAGAAATTTTACCAATCAAAAACATTTTGGGTAAACATTTTGTCCGCAGTCGGATTGGTTGTTCAAACTCAGACTGGTTTTATTATAGACCTGTCAATTCAGGCAATCGGTTTAACTGTTGTAAATACAGGTTTGAGATTGATTACTAAAGAAGGTTTAGAAGCATAAGGCGAATTACTCGCCTTGTGCTTCGCCACTACTAAGTAAATATATTTTTTAGAAAGGTATAAAATGAAATTTTTTGAAATCTTTAAAGCAGGAACATATCCTCAAGGTAAATTCACCAAAGAACAAATTGAAGAAATTGCCAAAAATTACGATCCGAGTTTTTGCGAAGCTCCGATTACCCTCGACCACGAGCAATCAGGTCCTGCCTTCGGCTGGGTTGAAAGCGTAAAAGCCGATAAAGGAGTTCTGAAAGCAACCTTTAAAGATGTTACAGAAGATTTAAAATCCTTTGTTAATGACGGCAAGTACAGAAAAATCTCTGTTGAAATCTACAGAGAACTTGAAGGTAAAAAACCTTATTTAAAAGCTGTATCATTCCTCGGCGCAAGTATTCCGCAAGTAAAAGGAATGGAATCAGTTCAATTCAAAGAAGGCGAAAGCGATGTTTATACCTTTGAAGTTGAACCGCTCAAAGGGGATAAGCCTGAAGAAAAAGAAATTCTGGATTTAAAAAATCAGGTTAATGACCTTGAAGAAAAAATAAACACCTTCAAAGAAAAAGAAACCTCAAGCGAAACTATTAAAACGCTAAAGACAAAAATTGAAACTCTTACAAATGAGCTTTTAACATTCAAAGAAAAGGCTTCCGACAAAGACGGGATACAAAAAGAACTCGATTATTTGAAAAATAAAATTAGGGACAATGAGTTTGATAATTTTGTTGAAAAGCAATTAGAAAAAGGAATCCTTATCCCTGCAAATAAAGATGTCGTTTTAAAACTATTCAAAGAATTAGATAATGTGAAAAAATTTGACTCTGCATCCAATGCTGTTGAAGAATTTAAAACTTTTGTGGCATCAATTCCAAAACAGATTGAATTTGAAGAAATTGCTACAAAGAAAAAAGCTACCACTACCCCAACCGCAGAGCACGATGACTTCTCAGATGCAAGTGAAGAAAGCCTCGAAATTTTTAACGAAGCTAATGCACTTGCTGAAAAAGAAAACATCGATTTCAAAGATGCTCTGCTAAAGCTAAATAAAGGAGTATAAAATGGGACGTTTAGAAGAATTACGAATTAACGCATACCTCTCTAAAATTGCGAGAGGATACTCAAACTCAGCTTTTATCGCTGAAAACTTATTCCCAGTCATCGATTCGGAACTTGAAAAGGTTGATATTTTTGAATTTAACAAAGAGGCGTTCCAAGTCTACGATACGGAACGAAGCATTCGTGCGAATTCGAATGTAATTTCACCAAAAGGATTTACTAAAAAGACAACCACTCTTACTGAACACGACCTTGCATACCCCATTGATTACAGGGAAGAAGAGGAGTCCAAAGTTGTCAAACTTCAACTTCACGCTACAAATGTTGTAACTGAAGGTTTAAAGTTAAAACACGAAAAACAGTGTGCTGATCTTGTTCAGAATGTTGATAATTATGATACAGGAAATAAAATTGTTCTTTCAGGAATGCACCTATTTTCAAGTCAGTATTCAGACCCTGAAGGGGTAATTGATGATGCTAAAAATGCGATTTGTTCAAAAATAGCACAAGAACCAAACACTATGGTTATGGGCTATGAAGCGTATAAAGATTTAAAAAGAAACCCCGTATTAAGAAAACTTGTGAGCGATAGTTCAACAAAAATAGTAACACTTGATTTGATGAAACAGATTTTTGACATTGAAAATATCTATGTTGGTAAATCTGTATTTGTCAATGAAAGCAATGAATTTGTAAAGGTTTGGGGCAATAAGATTGTTTTGGCATACGTTCCAAAACTTGATTCAAGAACTGAATATGACCCTTCATTTGCATACACGGTAAAGAAAAAAGACTCTTTGAAAATTGATGAATATACAAAAGAAGGCAACAAAGTTAAGTACATTCGTGCAACAGATATCTACACTCCATTCCTTGTAGGTGCTGATGCAGGTTACTTAATTGTAAACGGATAAGGAGAAAAAATGACTGAAAATATTCAAGAAACTACAACAGAAACCAAGACAGTCCCTGCAGCTTTATACAAAGTTAAAAACACTACTATTTTGCACAACCAAGCCCAATATATCCCCGGTGCAACAATAAAACTTACAGATGACGAAGCAAAAAAACTTGCTGACTATGTTACTTTGATTCCCGGCACTGCAACAACTGTTACTATTACCGTGACTACCACAAATGCTATTGCTCCGATTGATACTTCTACAGTCGGAACTATTGACGATGCATCCGGCACCACAGCAACTACCACAAAAAAGTCAACGGCAAAAACAACTAAAAAAACTGCCACAACTGCGGATACTACCGCCACTACAGATGCGACAGCGTCTACTGATACAACTACAACTACGACAGAAACTACAACTTCAATTGATGGCGTAGCTTCTGATGCAACCGCACAGGAGGGTACAAATGTCACAACGTCTGTATAAACCGTTATTAATTGATTCCGTATTGGCACAAGCTGATTTAATCAAACAACGATTTGTCGGCTTTGATGGAAATGTATGTTCCGCAGGTGTTAAAGCATACGGAATATGCGATGTCGAAACTGATGCGGGTCAATTTGCTCCTGTAGCGGTTCTCGGAATCCTTCTGGTAGAAGCTGGTGGGGTAATAGCGGCCCAAACAAAAATTACGAGTGATGCAAACGGACGGGCAACCACAATAACAACAACAGAAGAAGTAAATGGCTATTCTTTAGACGCAGCAACCGCTGAAGGTGACATCATTCGAATTGTCAGAGGCATATAAATGTACTGTACCTCACAGGATATTGAAAAACAAATAACACACGAAACCCTTGTTCAACTTACCAACGATACTCCCCCACAAGATACTGTTGATGACTCCGTAACCTACGAAGCTATCTTGTATTCTTCAACCCTAATCGATGGGTATCTGAGAGGGAAATATACACTACCCTTAGATACCCACTTTCCTTTACTAAGAATTATCGCAATAGATTTGAGTATTTACAGGTTATACAGCAGAAGATTGCAAGCTGATATGCCTGAATCAATTCTTGAACAGTACAAAGAAGCAATCAAAACATTAGAAAAAATTAAAAAAGGCACAATCGCTCTTGCAATCGAAACAGATGATGAAAGCAATGTAGCTGAAACCAAAGACTATATTACGAACAAAACGAGATTTGACAGAACATTTTCCCACGAGGTTTTACGTGAATATTGAAGCACTAGAAAATAAAATAATCGAAAAATTAAAAGGCAAATTAACAGATTTGCTTGTTGATGCTTTTCCTGAAAAACCACAAGATTTTGTTTTTACTCATCCTAAAGGTGCGGTTTTGGTTCATTACCAAGGTGGAAATTATGGAAATATAGAATGTGTTGGAGCTGTTTTTCAGAATAAAAAAATGGAATTCGCCATAACTCTTGTCACAAGAAGTTTGCGTACAAAAAATAGCGGAGCATATGAACTTTTAGATGAAGTTAAATCAATTTTAACAGGGTTTCAGATTGACGGCTGCTCCAAAATGCACCCGACAAAAGAGGGCTTTTTGTCTGAAAACAACGGAGTTTGGCAATACGCAATCAACTTTGAATTTACTACCCCAAGCATTGAAACGGAGGAAGATTAATGCCTGCATCATTTTTACACGGAGTTGAAACAATCGAAGTTCAAAAAGGTGCGGTTACAATTAAAACCGTAAAAACCGCAGTAATCGGCTTGGTTGGAACCGCCCCAATAAATACAGTTGGGGCGGACTACAAAACAGTGAATCAGCCGACACTAATCCTTAATGAAATTGAAGCTGCCAAATATTTTGGCGAAGAAACTTCAGGTTTTACAATCCCCCAAGCACTTTCTGCAATCTTCGACCAAGGTGCAGGTATTGTAATTGTTGTAAATGTCTTTGATCCAAGCGTTCATACTTCAGTCGCAGATGTTTCAATATCAGATATTATCGGAAAAGTAGATACAATAACAGGCAAAAGAACAGGTCTAAAAGCACTCCAAGACAGTTATTCGTTATTCGGCTATTTTCCTAAAACAATTATTTCCCCTGTTTTCTGCGAGGAATCTTCAGTTACAAGCGAAATAAATACTATCTGCAATAAAATTCGTGCTATGGGAATTGTTGATGCTCCGGCAGGTACAACTGTTCAAGAAGCAATTACCGGCAGAGGTGCAGAGGGTACAATTAACTTCAATTATTCCTCAGAGCGATTAATCTTTTGCTATCCAAGAGTAAAAGTATATGATTCCGATTCTGAAAGTTATGTCTTGGAGCCATATTCTCAAAGACTAGCAGGGGTGATGGCGGCAAAAGATATTGCCAAAGGTTATTGGTGGTCTCCGTCCAATACTGAAATTCTTGGAATTACAGGTATTGAAAAACAGCTTACTTCAATGATTAATGACCCTTCAAGTGAAGTTAACGCTTTAAACGAAGCCGGGATTATGACGATTTTCAACAGCTACGGCTCAGGTTTAAGAACTTGGGGTAACCGTTCTTCAGCTTATCCTGCATCATCTGTGCCTACCAACTTTATCAATGTTCGCAGGACTGCTGATATTCTTCACGAAAGCGTGGAATATTCTATGCTTCAGTTTATCGATTATCCGATTTCTGACGGGCTTATTGATTCAATCTGCGAATCTGTTAACGCATTCATTAGAACTCTTATCGGCAGAGGTGCTTTGATTGATGGCAAATGTTCATATAACCCTGCGAAAAATTCGACTACAGAAATCGCTGCAGGACACCTTGTTTTTGATATTGAATTTATGCCTCCAACACCTGCTGAAAGAATTACTTTTGAAAGCTTTATCAATATCGAATTATTAAAAAATCTCGGTTCAAAATAAGGAGAGAAAATGTCTAAAATTTTAATTAATAAATTAACAAACGCCAATGTTTATATGAATGGTAATAATCTTTTGGGCCGAGCAGAAGAAGTTCAACTGCCACAAATCAAACACAAAATGGCAGAACACAAAGCCCTTGGGATGATTGGCTCTGCTGAATTTTTTGCAGGTATAGACAAACTCGAATGCAAAATCAAATGGAATGCACTTTACCCTGATGTTTTAACTACTTGTGCAAATCCTTTTATCGCAGTGCCTATTCAGGTGCGTGCTTCTCTTCAAACATACACAAGTGCCGGAAAAGTCTCCGAGGTTCCTGCGGTTGCATATATTTCAGGGACTTTTAAAGAATTTCCGCTAGGTACAATAAAGCCGGGAGACAATGCAGAATACGAAACAACTATGGCTGTAACTTACGCAAAATTAGCTGTTGCAGGAGTAGACATTTTTGAAATAGATGTTCTTGAAAATATCTACAAAGTAGGTGGAACAGATATTCTGCTACCGTTTAAAGCAAACATCGGAGGATAGCGAATTGAGCAATTATAACAATGAAAAGGAGAAAATATGTCAATAGAATTAACATTACCATCAGGGAAAAAAGTAGTGCTTGAATCAGGCAAAGGGCTTCATCTTTTAAATGCCCAAAGAAAAGCAAAAACATCTGAAGAAATTACATTCGCACTTATCGCAGAACTTGCAGAAGTCGATGGGCAAAAAGTGGTTTACGAGGATTTATTAGAGTTTGACTTGGAAGATGTTCTCGCACTTCAGGCGGAAATCTCGGGAAAGTTTTTACATCCGGCAGCACAACCCCCGAAGACCACAACGCCAGAAGTGTCGGGGTCCTTAGTGCCGACTGCATCATCCACCTCGCCAAAACAACCGGCTGGCAATACAGCGAAATAAAGCATATGACTCTTGATGAGCTTTATTTTTGGGTAAACGAGGCAATCAAGTATAAGCAAAACACAACAGAGGTTTTTCAAGAGGTTTACGATTAATGCAAATTTTGAAAAATTGATGCTGAGTGAGACGAAGAATGTTAGACACAGCAATGAAAGTATCTTTAACTCTTGTTGCCTTCGACAAAATGTCGAGGGTAATTAAGGATGCGGTTAATAAGTCTAACGAAGAATTTGACAAACTCCAACGCAAAATCAAAAACACCTCGGAGTCTTTGGATAAACTTGGCAAAAGTATGATGACAGTTGGTGCCGGAATGACCGGAGGCGGACTTGCTCTCGCTCATACTCTTGGTTTAACCGAAGCGATTCCATTAACTCTTGAGATGGAACATCGAATCCGAGAACTCGGTAATGTGGGACAGCTTACCGACAAACAACTTGCCAGTATGGATAAAAGGCTTGGGCAAATCTCTAAATATTCAAACCAACTTCGCCCTGATATTATTGAGGGCTTGAGCGTTTTGGTTGCCTCAGGCGTTGATCCGACCAAGGCTCTTGATTATATGAATGTCATCGGAAAGACGGCAACCGCAGAGCAAGCGGCGATTGTTGATATTTCAAAGACAGCATTTTCTTTAACTGACAATTTAAAAGTGCCTGTTAATGAATTAAATAAAACAATGGATATTCTTGCCCAATCAGGAAAAGAAGGTCGATTTGAATTAAAGGATATGGCTGGAGAATTCCCCGGGCTGACTGCAAGTGCAAGTATGCTTGGAATGAAAGGTGTTCCTGCGGTTGCACAATTAGGTGCAGCACTTCAAGTTGCGATGAAAGGTGCCAAAGATGCACCTGAAGCTGCGAACAATTTGCAAAACTTCATGCAGAAAGTTACTGCTCCTCAAACGATTAAAAACTTCAGCGAAAAATTTGGTATCGATTTAAAATCAGAACTTCTAAAAGCTATCGCTCAAGGTAAAGACCCAATTTTAGAAATGATGAATATAATTAATCGCGCAACCAAAGGCGATGTTTTTAAAGTGTCTGAGATTTTTCAGGATATGCAGGTTTTAAATTTCATCAAACCTATGATGAAAAATCTTGATGAATACAAAAGGATTAAATCCTCTGCACTCAGTGCCAATGGGGTTGTTGACAGTGATTTTAACAATATGATGACAACCACTCTTGAGCTGTGGAAAAAATTAAAAATTAATATGATGGAATTAATTTTGCCAAACCTTGCAGAACCTTTGAAAAAAGCAAATGAAATCCTTGAAAAAATAAACTCAAATCCACTACTTCAAAAAGGACTTTTTAAAGCAATAATTGGGTTAACAGGTGGCGGAATAATTCTAACTATCTTCGGTGCGGTTGTAACTCTTGTTGGGAAATTAACAAGCGGATATGGTTCATTATTAAATACTGCGAAAAAACTAACTCCTGTTCTCGCACAAAATGGAATGCAATTATTAAAATTTCTTGGTTTAAATACAACTTTGCACAACCTTCAAACCTCATCAAAAATCAAAGCTGCAGGAAATACTTTTGGCTTCGACCTTTCAAACTTTTCTTTGAAAAACGGATTGATGGCTGATATTAAAAGAATTGATAATAATTTGAGAAATGGCTTAATTAAATCTTTCAAAGAACTGCCGTCAAATATTTTAAATTCCGTCCAGGCTCTAAAAACTTGGAGCATAACCTCTGTCAAAGCTATTCCTTCGAATATTGTTGCAGGACTGAATGCTATGAAGTCAGGATTTTTAGGAATCCCAAGTAAAATTCATGGTGCGATTATGGCATTTAGAGCTTTTTCGTTGACGCTTTTAACTTCTCCGATTGGCTGGATTGCACTTGCAATCGGTGCAGTTGCACTTGTGATTTACAAATACTGGAAACCAATTACAGGATTTTTCAGAGGTGTGTTTACAGGTTTAAAAGAGGGGCTTGCTCCTTTGAAACCTGCATTCAATGCTTTAGCCCAAGCCTTATCACCAATCTTAACTCCTTTAAAAGCCATTTTTAACTGGTTTAAAAACCTCATAAAACCTGTTGAAGATACAGGCGGAGCCGCAGAAAAAATGGGTGTAAAATTCGGCAAGGTTCTCGCTCAAATCATTTTGAAAGTTACAGACTTAGTCAAAAAGATGTTTCAGCTTGGTGCTAAAATTGCCGACTTCTTGTCTTTTGGAATGCTATCAAAAACAGGCAAAACTCAAGAAGCAATAGGCAAGCATACTCAATTGATAAGAGATCACCTACCACATTCGCCCGCTAAAATGGGACCGCTCAAAGATTTGCATAAAGTAAAAATTGCAGAAACTATTGCTGCCACAATAATGAGAGAGCCGAGAAGATGGCAGAAAGTCGTTTCTGAGCATCTTCTCGGCGACGAATTACAAGACCATTTTTCGAAGTTGATAAACATAAAATTGTCAAAAGTTATGAGTAAAAATGGTCTTATAAAGCCACTACCGATTTTAACTGCGATGAACAAGGCGTTGAGCCTTAGTTCTAAGGGCTTAAAAGGCAACGTGTCGCGAGGGAATTCAGGCGGAAGCTCAACAATAATCAATTACAACCCAAATATCTCAATTGATAATGCAAGTCCTACAGCTAAGGAGGATTTTGCCCAAATGCTTAAAAAACATAAAGAGGAAATTTTGAGAATTGTCAGAGTCGAAGAACAAAGAAAAATGAGGTTAGCGTACTAAAATGTTTGCACAGTTAGGAGAAATAAAATTTGATTTGATAACATATTTCAACGGAATTGAGGAAACAAATTCCTATAATTACGCTGAACACCCACGCATTAATCAAAAACCAATGCTTCAGTTTTTAGGTGAAAACTTGCAAGAACAGTCAATAAAATTAAATTTCCACACGAATTTTTGCACTCCTGAATTGGAAATTAAAAAGCTAAAAGAAGCAGCTAAAAAAGCAACCCCTCTCAAGTTTATAAAAGGAAATGGTGAATATGTCGGAGTTTTCGTTATTTCTGAAATTTCTTCGGTTACTGAACAAGCGAGCAAGGAGGGCTACATCAACTCTATTCAACTCGATTTGAAGTTGCGTGAATATACAGGCAAAGTCACGACAAAGACCAAGAAAAGTGCAAAGGGAGTTAAAGTCCAATGACAGAGTATTACAACTACATCACCAAGGACAATGACAGATGGGATTTGATTTCCTACAAATATTACAACGATGCAACCCTCTACGAAACGATTATCACAGCAAACCCCGATGTTGAAATTACTCCGACACTAGAAGCAGGAATAAAACTCAAAATACCAGTTATAGAAACATCAGATGAAATTACAACCGATTTACCCCCATGGAGAGAATAATATAAATGCTTACCCCCAAATACGAATTAATTTATGGAAATAAGAATATAACACGAGATGTAGCAAAATATGTTACAAACATTGATTATACAGACTTTGAACATGGACAAAGTGATGAAATTAATATCACTTTTGAAGATTCAGAAAACCTTTGGCATTCTGCTTGGATTCCTTCAAAAGGTGATGCTCTCACTTTAAAAATCGGCTACGAGGGCGAAAAACTTCTTAATTGCGGAAAGTTTGAAATTGATGAGCTTGAATATGAAACTCCGCCCGATACAATCACTGTAAAAGCACTTGCGACAAGCATTAAAAAGCCATTGAGACAAAAGAATTCTATTGCTTATGAAAATAAATCGTTAAAACAAATCGCTTCAGAAATAGCGAAAAAACATAATTTGAAATTAGTAGGAAATATCGCTTATGTTAAAATTCAGCGCATAACTCAAAACCAACAAAAAGATTTGGAGTTCTTGAAAAACCTTGCTGAAGAATATGGCTATATTTTTAAAATAACAGCCGACTCTCTTGTTTTCTATGAGACTGAAAAATTAAAGTCAGAACTTCCGACAAAAATATTTAATAAAAAAGATCTATCAAGAATAAATTTGTCTGAGAAAACAAGTCAGAAATTCAAGGCTGTTCAGGTAAGTTATCACAACCCAAAAACTGGCAAAACAGTTAAAACCACAGTTAAAAACTCAGGTGTTGTCAAGGGCGATACTTTAAAAATCACTTCTCGTTGCGAGAATAAACAACAAGCAATATTAAAAGCTAAAGCCGCTATGTCTAAAGGCGATACAGGAATCGAAGGCACAATCGAATTGATTGGCAATCAATATTTGGTTGCAGGAATAAATATTGAGCTCAAAGGCATTGGACATTTCTCTGGCAAATATCACATCTCACAGGCAAAACACAAAATTGATAAATCCACAGGATATAAGACAAGTTTGGAGATTAAATCATGTTAAAGTTTGGAATTGTTACGAACATAAATTCTACATTAGCACAGGCTCGTGTGCAATTTGCGGATGACGATGTTCTTTCATACTGGCTTCCAATCCTGCAACAAAAAACTCAAAAAGATAAATTTTACGCTATTCCAGACATCGGAGAACATGTCGCCTGTCTTATGGATACTAACTCAGAAGAAGGTGTGATTTTAGGTGCAATTTATTCTGCCTTAGATGCTCCGCCTGCGAGTTCCAAAACTCAATTAATGATTAAATTTGAGGATGAATCATACATCAATTTCAACAAAGAAACAGGGATTTTAACTCTCAAATTTACTGGAATAAATGTCATTTCAGATATCGACCAAACAGGAACATTAAAAAATTCTGCCGGTATAATTTCTGCTGCAGATGTATCTGATAAAAGAAGCTCAATGCAAGCGATGAGAGATAAATATAATCCTCACACTCACACCGGGAATATGGGAAGTCCTACATCCGTTCCTGATAAGGAGATGAGTTGATGACGACTATTTTAAGCGAAATAAAATATGTTGATTGGCAGTCAAAGTTGAATGATATCGGCGAAGTTGTGCAGGGCATTGATGATATAAATCAGTGTATTTATATTATTTTAACGACTCAAAAAGGCTCTGTTCCACATCGTCCTACCTTTGGCTCAAATATTTTTCAATATATAGATTATCCTGTTCAAGAAGCAATTCCGAATATTATTAGAGAAGTTATTGATGCAATAACTGAATGGGAGACTAGAGTAGAAATCAGCCAAGTTACAGCAGAGCTTGACGAGGCAAACGTAAAAATAAAAATCGAATGGAATCTTGTAGAGTCTGACATAACCTCGGTTACGGAGGTGATTGCATGACAACACAATTGCCAGAACCGAATTTTATCGATAGAGATGCGACCGCTGTTACTAATGAGTGGATTGCACTTTATCAGGAAAAAACAGGAAAAACTCTTCAAGATGCACAGATTGAAAGAATATTAATCGATATAGGCTCTTATAGAGAAAATTTAATCCGTATAAAAATACAGGCAATCGCAAAATCCAATCTTTTAAATTACGCACCGCTTGAAATATTAAAACATATCGGCGAACTTGTGGGCGTTCCTATTTTAGAGGCAAAATTTTCTAAAGCGAAATTTATTTTTATTCTTGAAGTTGCACAAGATTTTGACATAATAATTCCGTTAGGTACTCAGATTGAATCAAATGACGGCAAGTATATTTTTGAAACAACTGACGATGCAGTTATAAAAGCCCATGAGCTGTCTGTTGAGATTGATGCCGTTTGCACGACCGCAGGAGCGGCGACAAACGGATATGCTCTCAACTCAATTACAAATTTAATAACTCCGCTCGGATATGTTCTTACCGTACAAAATACTACAATAGCCTCCGGCGGTCAGGATGAAGAAAGTGCCGATAATTACAGAGAAAGAATTCGCCAAGCACCCGAAAGTTTTTCAAACGCAGGAAGTAAAGGAGCATATAAATTTCATACTTTATCTGCGGATCAGAGCATAATCGATGTCGCTGTGATTTCGCCATCCGCAGGCGTGGTGGAGATTTACCCCCTAGCAGATACAGGAACACCAAGCGATGATTTAATTGCAACAGTTCAAGATTATTTGAGTGCCGATAAAATAAGACCACTGACGGATAATGTCATAGTCAAAAAACCTGAAACAAAAACTTTTACAGTAAATGCGACTTTGACTTTGTATTCTTACGCTGATTTAACAAGCGTTCAAACAGCAGTTAATGAGGGTTTAACGGCTTATCAAACAACCCTTAAAAGCTCTTTAAATAAAGACATTGTTCCGAATCAAATAATTGCGATTTTGAATGCAATTTATGGAGTTTACAATGTTGAATTGACAACTCCCGTTCTAACTATAGTCGGCGAAAATCAATGGGCAAACTTAGAACGTTTTGATATTTCATACTCGGAGGACAAAATCGATGAGTGAAATTACACCCTTAAACGATATATCCTCAAAAGTTTTTGATGAACTTTTTGCGAGATTTCAAGATATTGATACAAATGTTTTGCTTGTTTATCTAGTCGACACTATTGATTCGTCTGCCCTTGTTCATCTTGCCGGCCAATTTCATATTATGGGCTATGAAGGTTGGTTGAACACCAAAACGGACGATGAAAAACGTGCTTTGATTAAAAAGGCGATTGAACTTCACCGCTACAAAGGCACCAAATATGCCTTGATTAAAGTTTTGAACTCTTTGAATATAACCGGTGAAATTCAAGAGTGGTTTGAATATGGCGGTGACCCGTATCATTTTAAAGTTGACATTTTTTTCAAAAACCTTCCTTACAATCAGAAAATTTTTGAGAATCTAAAAAAAATGATTGAAGAATACAAAAATGTTAGAAGCGTGCTTGAAGAAATAAGTATTGAATCCCAATTTGATACCACAGGCGACTGGCTAACTTACACAAACGCAGAAAATGAAATAATGATTGGATAAATTATGAGTGAAACTTTTACAAATAAATTAACTATAAAAGGACAACAGAAAAAAGCTTTGGCGGAGGCAAATAACACACCGCTAAACATAACAACATTCAAAGTTGGCGATGGAAATGGTACTTATTATGAACCAAATGAAAATCAAACCGCACTCAAAAATACAAAATATACAGGAACTTTCTCGGCAGGAACTCAAAGCCAAATCGTAATAAATCCGTCAGCTTCAAACGAAGTTTTATACAAATGCTTCATACCTGCTGATGTCGGTGGATTTACGATTCGTGAACTCGGGCTTTTTGATGATGACGGCGATTTGATTTTAATCTGCAAACTCCCGGCACAGGATAAATTCGCCCTTGCTTCAGGATTGTACCAACCGTTAACTTTTACTCCAAAAATAATTTACACAAATCCGCAAACGCAAGCGGTTTTGACCCCCACAAGCCAAGTTGTACCAACAACTTCAGAAGTCATAAATCTGATTACAGAAAATGTTCCTGAGACTATTTGCACTTTACCAATGAAAAATACAAACGGAACTATTTCACTTGAATTTGACACAACTTTAAAACTTCTTAGCAATAAATTGTCTGTTGAATTAAGCAATATTATTAAGACGGACGGTACAAATAAAGCGACTTCACTTCTTGGCTATGCGGCAGTTGTAAGTGCTTCGGCTGATTTAGATATTCCGTCTTTCAAAAATGTCAAAGACTATGTTACAGGACTAAATTATTTAAAAAAGGATGGCACAGTAACGGCGACGGCATTATTATCTTACGCCTCTGCTGTGAGTGCATCTGCCGATACACATATTCCATCTTATAAAAATGTCAAAGATTATATTACAGGATTAAATTATTTAAAAAAAGATGGAACCGTCACGGCTACAAGCCTTTTATCTTATGCATCTAGCGTAACTGCTTCTGCGGATTTAAGCATACCTTCATACAAAAATGTCAAAGACTATATTGCAGGTTTAAATTATTTAAAAAAGGACGGAACTGTAACAGCGACAAGTCTTTTGTCTTATTCTGCTGTGGTAAGTGCTTCGGCTGACTTAGATATTCCTTCATACAAAAACGTAAAAGATTATGTTACCAACAGTCTCCCAAATCTTTCTACTAAATGCTGCCCGAATTCAGGGAACCTTAATAATGGAGAGGCTGATTTGCTTTCTTGTACTGGTACAACTGTATCTTTCAAGGTCGGCGGTTCTTATTCCAATTTAACCTTGACTTATGCGGACAAATCACAAGAAGTATTAACAAGTTTGACGAGTATAACAGATATTAGAACAAAAGTTAGTAATTCTTTGCCTATATTAACTGCAAATTCAAGTAACGGGATTACGCTAACGGCTACAACAGAAGCAGAGCCAGCTTGGAATTCGGCGGATAATTCCGTTACAACTCGTTATCGGTCTTCAACGGCAACAGGCTTTTTAAAGTTCCATAAAAATACCGGAACTTTTGGTAAAATATTGGGTTATGCAATAACAGGAAACTACGAACCCGCTTTATTACTCCGTTCGCCCAAATCTTGGGTGCTAAAAGATGCATCAGGCAATATTATTGATACAAGAACCAATGAAATCGGATGGACAACCTCACAAAGACGAGTCTATATGCTTCCCACGCCTGTGGATACGAACGAATTTTTCTTAGATAGTATTGTAAATAACGGCACTGATTACTTGACCGTAAATGAGGTTGAAATATTAGTTGAAAATGCAAGTGGCACTGTACTTCTTGATGGAGGTTATACAATTTTAAAAGAAGCAGGTTCAAACCCTATTTCTGTAATATCAACAAAAATATCTCAAGGAAAAACTTTCCCAACTGCCCCCATCGATCGTTGTTACCACTGTTTAACGGCTATGGGATTAAAAACATACAAATATGTAGGCGGTGCTTGGGTAGAAACTCAATATGTAATTTTAGGTACTGTAACGGTCGCAAACTCTATAATTACAGCGGTTACCACAAGTCCTTTTAATCAAAACGGATATGATGTTACCACTCAAACAGCACTTGCACTCGGGAATAATTTAGCAAAATCCATTCCGAATTTATCCATGCCAAATTATGCAAATGGTATCAGCAAGTCTTGGAATATTTCATATCAAGCTGAATCAGATGGTTATGTGTATGTTCAAGCAGATTTTGGTTCAACTTTTTACGTAAGTTACAACAATTCAACCTGGACATCATTCTCAGTAAGCAGATTTGATGGTCAAGGCTTCGGGAACGGCACTTTAATGCCTATTTCCAAAGGAATATATTACAAAGCAGCTTATGCAACTGCAAGAGCTCTGAGTTTAGTGTTTTACCCTTGTTTGGGGGCTTAAAAAGAAAGGAAAAACAAATAATGTACGTAGAAATTAAAAACAATCAATTATTAAGCTGGTGCGATTTCCCTTATTTGGATTATGAATTTGTCGATATAGATTATTCAAGTTTTGACCTAAACAAATATGAAGTGCTTGACGGGGTTTTAACTGATATTTCAAAAACCCAAGAGTATAAAAACAAAATTACTCAGGCTGAAAATCAAGCGACAAAAGTTAACCTTCAAGCACAAATTGATGAGCTTGATAAAAAAAGAGTCAGGGCAATTTGTGAGCCACAAATAAAAGACGAATCAACGGGCGAAACTTGGCTTGATTTTTATACCGAACAAGTTCAAGCACTGAGAGAAGAATTAATAAATCTAACATAGAAAGGAGAACTATATGCCACTAACTAAAATTTGTTTACACTGGAGTGCCGGTGCATCTTCACCTTGCGAGGTTGATTTAAAAGCATATCATTTTGTTGTTGATGCTCTTGGGAAGGTTCATCAGGGACGATTTAAGCCCGAAGATAATTTAATCTGCAAACCCAATAAATATGCTATGCATTGCGGAGGGGGTAATACTGGATGTATCGGCTTGTCTGCACTTGGAATGGCTGATTTTAATTTACAAGACAAAAAAACAAAATATCCGCTTACCAAAATTCAGGTCGAAGCATTCTGCAAATTGGCAGCAGAACTTTGTATTAAATACGGAATTAAGGTTTCGCCTGAAGCTGTATTTACGCATCATGAATTCGGACTCGAACATCCTAAAACAACAAGCTATGGAAAAATTGATTTTACTTATCTCCCATTTTTACCAAATTTGGAAAAAGAAAAGATTGGAGAATATTTAAGAAATAAAATCAGTTGGTATATTACTCAAATCAAGAAAGCGGATTGCGAGCAGAGGGCGTAACGGTCAAGGCGAAGAGCCTTGCCGTGTAGACCCGTTTATTGCGAGCAACCAAGAAAGGAAAAGCACTATGAACTTTTTAGCATTACTCACAAACTGGAAAAAATTAAACGTAATTTGGTTATTAATCGAGCCGTTTATCATGAATCTGATTCAAAAAAACGTGCCAAATTGTATAACCAAGCTATACGAAAACCTTGCAAAATACACACAACCTGCGGTCGATAGCCTGTTCAAATTGAAAGACAAAATCAACACAACACCGAATGATGTTGATAATTATTGTTTTGAGCAGGGTGTAAACGCTCTTGAATCGTTTGCAAATCATTTACTTGGAATAGTCGCAAATTTGAGAAAATAATTTGCCAGAATTATTGTGTCCAAATGATTCAGAATAGTCTAAAACACTTTAAATGAAAGCTATTGCGAGGGATAAATGTGATTGTACAAAAATAGGAGAATAATTATGGACAAAACCACAGAAACATTATCCCTCACCGCAGAACAGGCTTTCAAAAGCCGAAAAAACTTTGAAGATTTTTTTAAAGACTGCGACAAGGGCGACATTATTAGAACTTTAGCGGATTATCCTCAAGCTGACGGCAAAGTAATTGCTACAGTTGCAGAATTAACTCAAAGTGCGGATACGCTTATCAGTACATTAGCCGAAATTCAAAAATACAAACAACCTCCCTTTATTGTTTGGGTTGTGGCGAATGAAAAAGAAACCTTGGTTCAAAGTATTAAAAGCTTGAATTCATTTTTAGTAAAAGGTTGTGGGATTTTCTTATTTAAAGCCTATTTAAACGGTAATAAAATGGCATTTGAAACAATCGTTCAACCTCAAAAAATTACAAAACGACATTCAGAAACGGATACGAAGCAACTTCAATTAAATTATTGGACAAAATATTTTGAAATTTGCGACTGCCTTGAAAGCGATATGCAAGTAAAACCTGCCTCTCAACATTGGCAATATATTCCAATAGGTAAAGCAGGGGTTTCAATTCAATTAACAATTAATACTCAACAAAATTGTGTCGGCTGTGAATTATTGATTAACAATGATAAAGGAATATTTTATTCACTGGAAAAATTGAAAGACAAAATCGAAAAACAACTCGGGGAGCTTGATTGGCAAGAACTTAAAGGTAAAAAATCAAGCAGAATAAGAAAAGTTTATTCGGCTGATATTACTCAAGAAACAAATTGGGAAACCGCAGTAAAAGAACAAATCAGAATGGCTGAAGAGTTCAAAAGCACGTTTACAAAGTATTTATAAGGAGACAATTTAATGAATCGTTTATTACAAATAAAAAACAGAAGAAATGGTGAGAGTAAGGTTATTACTCTCACCGAGTTCAATGCAAAATTTGCTAATGAACTAGACTTGGCAATATCTGATTTCTCGCAACATGAGGCTAATAGAGGGCTTTTGTTGCCTTTTAAAATAGACACTAGGGATTACAAGGCAGAGTTTTATTTTGAACTGCGTTGGAATTTTAATTCATATGCAAATTGTGAGTGGTTTATAGAAAGATTTATTCGTTAAAACTAATGTGTCTTAATGATACAGAATAGTCCTAAAGAGTTCCAATTACAGGAACACAGAGTGATTAATGTGATTGTGGATACACAACAAAGGAGACAAAATTATGACACTAAAAAATCAAAGCAACCTACTTTACGGAACAAAAATTTTTAACAACGAAACAAAATCAATCGGCTTATTAATCTGTACTTGGGATAACACTTTTTGGAGTTCAAACGGAGCTATAGATGTACCCTTCGCAACCTGCGTTGATGAAAATGGTAAAAAATACAACATAGCGATGGATAACATAACACCCGTTGAAAATTAGTTAAAGGAGATATGAAATGAAAATTCAAAAAAATAATATTATGCTAGAAGAAAAATTTTTAAATGCTATTGAATTATTGCGTGAAACTTGTAATTTGGACAGCGATACAATAAAAGTACTTACAATTAAATATGCATGCAAAATAGCAGGAACCTGCTGGTCAGATGAATATCGTTCAGTATTATCTGATATAAGATTAAAAATAACACAGCGATGGACAACATAACTCCAGTTGAAGAGTAAAAAATAATTTTGCTCCAATTTGCCCCAATCCTAAACCCGCATGAATAAAGAATTTAAGGAGAATGCCATGTCAAAAAAAATAAAAGAAATAACAATAGAAAAAATCACCTATAAAGGTTCTCAATCTATAAATTTTAGAGAAATTTATAAGCTAGAAGAAAAACGAATAAAGCTCGAACTCAAATCAGACTCTTATGATATGCAATGCTACGCAAGGGCATATATTTTGAAAGATGAAAAATGGGAACTGATTTATTCAATTCCATATTCAGAAATGAACACGCCAAACGGACTCAGCCACCACGTTACTTATAGACATAAGGCTTCTGCAGCAGAAGTTGAATTTAAAACCGATGTTCAAAGATTGAAAAAATATATTGGAGAAATTTTGTTTTAATCAAACTTTAATAATTGCCATGGCTCTATATCAAGGACTTTGGCAATTTTTTGTATCTGAGATAGAGGTAAATCTCTTTGGGCATTTTCCACTATAGCCATGTAGGAATTTGAATGACCTATTTCCAAGCTCAATTGTTCTTGTGTTAAACCCTTTTCTTTTCTATAAAATCTAATCCTACTACCAACTTTTTTATGATAGGGCTTGTTAATTTTTTTACTCATTCTTCTTTTATATAGCACTTTTCTATAAAATTCTATTGCTATTAGCAATGTTTTAATGTAAAATCTTGCTCGTAGCAATGTTAAAGAAGTATTTTTTTATGACTGAAAAATTAACAATTATGGCGAATTTTGACGAGCATTACGGATTAGAAGAATGGGTTCGTGATAACCTCCACATACTGAAAATTAAAACAGGACTAAAGCTGGTTTTAGAAACTGTCGAAATGGTTCATGATGGCTTTATTGTTAAAAATGAAATCCTAGATCAGACATTTTTCGTAAAATGTGACAAAGAAAAAAGCGATGAATATGACTTAGGCTGTATTGTTATTGAATGTGCCATCCAAGAGGCACAGGGCGTTATTTGGTTGGCGAATAATCTTGAGTCTGATTTAAGAACAGCTTTTAATTGGTTCGGAAATGCGTTGGGTCCAGACTTTGAAACACACATAATTGATATTGAAGTTAAAAATACGAATAAACAATGTTAAGCATTTGCATTATCTGAAAAATATGGTTAACATGAGCATGATTTATCTTACAACTACCGAGCTTCTTTATCCAAAAGAGGCTCTATTTATTTGACAAAAAAAAGCCCTCGATTGAGGGCTTAAGAATAGCTGGAAGTATGAATTAGGATTTTCTTTGTTCTAGTAACTTGTAAATATATCTTGGCGTAACCTCACATTCTACGGATAACTCGTTCATTGAATATTTATTCCATTTATAATTATTTAAAATATATTTGTCTTTAAGCTGCTTAAAGGCATTTTTAGGAATTGGAACGATAAGCCCGGGAGTATATACAATTAATGCGAGTGCTGCGTTAAGTCCTGCTTTTTCGGCAATGAATCTTAAATCATCATTTGGCATATCTTCAGGCGTAATATTTTGCATCCAAGGTTTTGTTTGTGTTTCCAATTCCATAAAAACTCCTCTGTTTTGTAATGTATTTAATTAAAGAATTATGCCTTAATTAATTCCTCTTGAAAAAAGCTCAACACAAGCTTTTCCTTACGCCATAGTTCTTCAATCTTGGCTTCTAGAGCCTTACATTTAATTTTACGAGGTTCTTTGTGATGCCAATCAAGCGTATGCAAATCAATATCTGCTAATTCGGCTTTTGCATTCATCAATTCGTCCTCATAATTTTTGATATCGTCTCTTATTACGAATAAGATTTTTTCTAAAACCTTATTCGTATCTAATACTTGTTCTTTGATGTTTTTAATTTCTTTCAGTGTATTTAAAGTGCGTTTTCTAATTTCGTCTAGTCCTGTCATTGTTCCTAAAGTTGTTATTGTTTCCATAGTCGCCATTGCCTCCAGTGCTGTAATTGTCTCAAATGATTCCCTTTTGAGTGTTTCTAATCCTGTCATTTCTTGTCTCCTTTTACTTAATATGTACTCAAGGTGTATCTTCACCCTATTAATTTCTGTTTCATTGCAGATATTGCTCCGATAACTTTTACAGCTTTCTTTTTAGTTAAAAATTTAATGTCTGCGATTTTAAATTTATTCTGTATAAATTTCCTGAGCGATTGTTTTGCAAATTCAGGGGTATCAACATAGCAAACCTCACGCCATATTGCTTCAATCATTCTTAATTGTGCAGGTGTAGCCATATCTTCATCTCGGGATGTTAATTCTTCATATTTTTTGTTTCGGACTTCCCATTTATTTGTTAACACCGCTTTTTCTTCTAAAATCTCCAAGAAAATTCCTGCTTCGGTGGTTGTCAAATTTTTGGAACTTTGAACGCCAAAACTCATAAGCATATCAAAGTATAAATCATCATCAAGCTGAAGAACATTTTTTAATGTATGAATTTTTTTAATTTGTGCAAGTGTACTCATAATCGTTCCTTATATCTTCAACTTGTAATTTTTTGCCATGGGCGATTCCGATTTGAACCCCAAGTGTAATCAGAGATAATGCGATTAAAAAAATATAAAATTGTTTTTCAATTTTTGTCATTTAACTGCCCCTTAAACCATAATTAACTGCGATGTTTGTTTAATTACTTCTGTGTCCAAACATTCTTTATTATTGTATTTCGCTACGCTTGGAGCTCTCAAAATCAGTTTTGCCAGTGTTCTTGTATTTCCTTTGGAGTATGTAAGGAAACTTGGACAAAGTTTTTGATTTTCTTTGAGTGAGCTTAAAATATTTGATATATCAATTGGTAAAAGTCTGTCCAACGATTTTGAAAATCCAACTCTTGAATATAGCTGCTTATATTGATTTTGACTACCACGCAAATTTTCAACCAAAGCCGGCATCCCGACTAAAAGCATTCCAACACCAGTTTTGTCGTAAATTCTTCTAAGAACTTCAAGTCCTTTATATGGAAGATTTTCCGCTTCATCTACAATTAATAATCTGCCGGAATTACTTAATTTTCGGATAACTTCATCCATAAGTGCATAGGAAGTTCCTTTCGCTGATAAGCCCAATCTTTTGTGCATTTCGCAAAGCAATGATTTTGGGTTATATCCGGGATCAGTCTCGATTAAAATCGCATCGGAATATTGTTTAGAATATTCTTTTACAGCCACAGTTTTTCCCAAACCTGATTCGCCATAACAAACGCCGATTTCTCCGTTTGTGTGGCATAATTTTGCGACTTCGTGGATATATTTGACAATTGAGGTCTCGACATATGGAATAAAACTTTTAAAATTACGTTCTTTTTCACGCTGAATAAAGTTGTTAATTGTATCGGCAACCTTGTCATTATTACCGTTATAATTATCATTCAACCATAGATTAATGCTTGTTGCAGAAATACCGGTGGCTTTTGCAACTGTTGAAAAGCTGTATTTTTTTTCGTTCATCAGAAGCTTTAATTCTGCTCTAATATCCATATTTAACTCCTTTTGATTCTTGCTCTAATAATAAATCCGTTTCAAATAAATAAAACTTCTCAGAAGTATTTCCAAAATCTTTTAAAATAGAAAGATTTTGTTTTCCGACTTTTTGTTGTTCTCTATTTTTTCTTACAGCCTTATCCATATTAGTATTTGCAATTTTAGAAATTTTTGGATTAGCTTCAGCAGCAGAATTCAAATATGCTGCTTTGTAATTTTGACATTGTTCTTCAATGCCGATTTCCTGAGTTTGTTTGGCATAGGCTTGAACAACTTTGTTAATCCGTTTTTTATTACTGATGGCTTCTTTGAATTCATCCTTTGAAATCCCTTCGGCATTGAGAGCCACAATCGCTTTTGTTGCATAAGCTTTTTCGACAAATTCGTTATTAGATTCTTGAAACACCCAAGCTTCCTTGTAATTTTTTATATCTCTTCTCAGATAAACTTTTAGACCATATTTAGAAATCATCCAATCTGCCCAATATGTAATATCTAAACTTCCGTCTTTGATTCCGTTTCTGCCGATTGTATAAGTCCTTGAAGTTCTCATACAGAAAAGCTTTAGGGCATCTTTTGAAACTGTAATTTTTTCTTTGAATTCTGAATTAAATAATTCATCAGGGGATAACCCTTTTAAATTCTTACCCTGAGATGGGCGTTTGTTTAAAATATTCACAATAAAATCATCAAAAATTTCTTTGAATTTATCAAAAGGAATTAATTTGCCTTTTTTAATTTCATCAGCGAGTTTTTCAGGTCGTTCGACAACATTTCCGCCCCTGTAGCCAACACAATGTTTTGATAAAAGTTCTTTGATTTTTAAGAAATCTCTTTCAATCGGTTTTGTCTGTGCGTTATACGGCAAAGCAAAATGCACTTTTACATTTAATTCAGCGAGCATTGATGTTGTTCTTGCTTCATTGACCTCAAGCTTTAAGCTTTTCCTGCCCCCTGCAAAATCCTTACATCTAAAGTCTTTTCCGTTATCGATGAGAACATCCGTAGGTAATCCATATTCTTCAGCACTGTAATAAAAACTTTGAAATATATGGTCTGAATTTGGATTGTCCGGCTGTAAAAGCCAACCAAGCCATTTACTTGATTTAAAATCACGCCAAGCTGTAACCCAAGGAAAAACTACTCTGCCATCCTCCATAAGGCAAGCAACATCGATTTGTGCGTGGTCGGCAACCCATACTGTGCCGCAAATAATATTTGAATAATCTCTTTCGATATAGGTTCCGTATTTTTTATTCCATTTTGAATAGCCATAACGAGCAAGATATATTGCCTGTTTTGGCACTTCACGCTCTAATCTTCTTTTAAAGGCTAAGTAGCCAGGGAATCCATTTTTTGTTATTTCATCATTTCTAATAGCAAATCCTTTTGTAATTTCCCAACAAGAATAAAATGAGGGAGCACCTTCGACCAAGCAGAGGTTTTTAAAATAACTAAAATATTCCTCTTTGATTTTTGTTTTACCGAAATTTTTTCCATATTGGGCAAGTAATCCTGAGACCCCATATAGTTCAAGTCTTTTTCTCATTCTGTTTATGCTTTGATATGAAGTTATTAAATTGGGATTATTTTCATTCCAATTTTCAATAAATTCTTTTAATTTACTTCCATATAAATTTTTACATTGGTTCAAAATCATTAAATATTTTTCGGCTTGCAACTTTGCCCAATCAGGAGCTTCTGAATAGGCGTTATTTATTCCATTTTTATCAATTACATCTTTACTGAAGTATTTATCTTGATATTTCAAAGGTAAAGAATTTAATAAGACATAATAAACAATTTTGTTGTTTATTTTTTTAATTTGGAAAGAAAACAAACCTTTTCTACAATTTTTCCTTAAAGTTTGAACATTAATGCCCAACAAAATTGAAGCTTCATCTTGAGATAACCATATTTTATCTTTATTTAAGTTCTTGTCCACTTATAATAACCCATCATTCTAAGTTGTTAATAATTTGTTGGGCTAACCAAGAATTAAACTCAGGACATTTTCTTTCGCCATTGATTATCTTACTCACGAAACTTCTTGAGATATTTAATTCTTTGGCAACTTCGGAGGCTTTGATGTCGAGGATTGTCAATGTGACTTTCTTCAGTAATGTGCTTTTACCTACAACATCTTCTTTGCCCATAGTTTGTATCCTAACTGACTTTAAGCTATCGCACGATTAGAATGAGAAAACAGTTTATCTATTCCAAATTGTGCGGCGTTAACCCGATACAGCTATTATATTCTAAGATACTCTTAACCTGTCTCTACTTGAATTTGGGGTTGTCAACTAATTGACAAACTACGAAAAGCTATTCTAACTTCCTATTTGAATTCTGGGGATTTTGGACTTCTCCTATTATGCAAATAATAACACTTTCTATTTCAGTATTTCTAATGTATTTTCCGTTTTAATTAAAATTGTCAATTTGTTCTTAATTTTTCTTAATAAATACATCAAAATAAAAGCCTTATCAAATCTTGCTTCAAGATGTTATATTCTTTTTTGTGTCTCCAAATTTGTTCTGCAATATGAAATTGTGTGTAATATCTGTATGTATTATGAGCAAGCCTTCTGTACAATTTATAATATATAATTTTAAATAACCTAGATTCTTCTTTTGTGAAATTTATAAATTCTCGGCTTTTTAACAATGTATCCGATATGAATAATTTATTGTTATAACAGTAAAAATAAAATGTTTTATCGAAAAAATCTCGAGCCCAAGGCGTTTTGGGGTTTTTCTCGAAAAACAATTGTAATTCTTGCATCTGCTTTGCATAAAGCTCTTTTCTGAAAAACATATTAAAATTACAAATGCAATTTTCTTGTGGTTTTAAAATTAAACTTGTTTTTGTTGGGGATATCTCCGCACAGAAACAATTAATAATCATCTCTATTGTTTCTTGCGAGTGATATTCAAATATTTTAGGCAAACGTTTTTTTAGTTTTGATTTTTTCTCTATATTATTATATATATAATT
>CAISJE010000075.1 GCA_903885635.1 uncultured bacterium | reverse complement strand
GTCATTAATCATTTAAATTTACATTTGATTTGACTTAAATACAAATTACAATTGGTATAATATATAAAAAATATTAATTTTATAAAACGATAAAACTTACATCTATGAAACAACAATGGGAAGAGCGATTTGCTGAAAAAGAATATGTTTATGGAAAAATTCCTAATTTTTTCTTAAAATCATTTATCGATAAACATAAGCCAGGAAAGATATTATTTCCTGCTGAAGGTGAAGGAAGAAACGCTGTATATGCTGCTATAAAAGGATGGGATGTTACAGCTTTCGATCACAGCGAGAATGCTAGAAATAAAGCTATGAATCTTGCTAGTGAAAATAAAGTGTCGTATAATTATATTATAAAAGATATAATTGATGCAGAATTTCCGGCTGAAACTTTTGATTATGTAGCTTTAATATATTGTCACTTGCCTACGATTATTAGAGATGATTTTTATGAAAAGGTAATTAAATGGATAAAGCCTAATGGATATATTGTCCTAGAAGGTTTTTCGAAGAAACATTTTCCTAGTAAAACAATGGGACCCAAAGATATTGATTTGCTTTTTGATATACCTAGTTTGGAAAATATTTTTCATAAATTTAATTTCATTGTTCTAAGAGATGAAGAAACTTTATTAGAAGAGGGGCGATTGCATCTTGGAAAAGCCGAAGTTATTCGTATGGTAGCTCGCAAACATTAAAATTGCATTTTTATTTATTACTTTTGCAGAAAAAACTATTGGATACTTTAAGTATAAAAAACGGGACTTTATTGCCTGTAATGGAAGAGTTTTATAGCTTGCAAGGCGAGGGTGCTAATACTGGAAAAGCAGCATATTTTCTACGAATAGGTGGATGTGATGTTGGCTGTAGATGGTGCGATGTGAAAGAATCTTGGAATGCATTATTACATCCACTAATTAATACAAATGATGTCATAGCTCGAATAATCTCTTCTCCATCTAAAGCTGTGGTTGTTACTGGTGGAGAGCCAATGATGTATAATCTAGATTATTTATGTAAAAACATTAAGGACTTGGGAATAAAAACCTATTTGGAAACATCTGGGGCTTATCCTTTTAGTGGAAATTGGGATTGGGTATGTCTTTCTCCTAAAAAACAATTAGCACCACTTAAAGAAGCTTACTTATTAGCTTCGGAACTTAAAGTAGTTATTCAAAATCAAGACGATTTTTTATGGGCCGAAGAGAATGCGCGTTTATGCAGTGATGATTGTCGTCTATTTCTTCAACCAGAATGGAGTAATCGTTCTGAAACAATTCCTTTGATTGTTGATTATATATTAAAAAATACAAAATGGAATATTTCTGTACAAACTCATAAATACCTTAGAATACCATAAAATAGCATAATTATTGCAATTATTATAAAACTATATAAATGAAATCTTACTTTTCAGTAATCTTTACAATCATTATATTAATTATTTCATCATTTAATTTATCTGCACAGAAAGATAAATATACATCAAAATCTGCTAAAGCAATAAAGCATTATGAGAAAGCCGAAGATTATTTAATAAAGAAACAATATGATCTAGCTGAAAAAGAGTTTGCAAAAGCATTGAAAGAAGATTCCGCCTTTGTTGAAATTTATTTAACCCTTGCAGATTTAAATAAAGATCTTAAAAAATATGAGCAATCAATTAATATGTATAGGAAAGCAATAGAAATTGACGAGAGTTTTTTCCCTTCTTGTTTGATGAATCTTGCTGGATTAGAATATAGTAGTGGACTATACAGTGAAGCTAAAGAACATTTTGCTAAGTATTTGTTCTATATAAAAGATGATAAAAAAAGAATAGAACAGATAAATGCAAAAATTGTAAGCTGTAATTTTGCAATAAATGCTATTAAACACCCAGTGCAATTTAATCCAATAAATATGGGTGATAGTATTAATAGTGGCTTCTCGGAATACCTACCTTCATTAACTGCTGATGAGCAAACTCTGGTTATCACAGTTCGTCGTCCACGAGATGAATATACTATAACACAATCGAGCGAGGAAGAGGATTTTTATATCAGTTATAGAAAAGATAGTGTATGGTCGAAGGTGAAAAAAATTCCACCACCTCTAAATACTCATGGAAACGAAGGAGCCCAAGCTATTTCCCCCGATGGTTCTTATATTATTTTTACTGCTTGTAACCGCTTTGATGGTTTTGGAAGTTGTGATTTATATTATTCTAGACTAATTGGGAGTAATTGGAGCAAGCCAGTAAACCTTGGCGAACCAGTTAATTCAGCTTCGTGGGAATCACAACCATCAATTTCTTCTGATGGTAAAACAATATATTTTATTAGCAGTCGTCCTGGAGGCAAAGGGGGAACAGATATTTGGTACACTACTATTGAAGATGAAGGGAAATTTAGTGTCCCAATGAATATTGGCGATTCTATTAATACAGTAGGAAATGAAATGTCACCTTTTATTCATCCTGACAATAATACTTTATATTTTTCGTCTAATGGACACCCAGGGATGGGTGATATGGATATCTTTTATTCGAGAAGAAAAACTGATGGTAAATGGGGAAACCCAATTAATATTGGCTATCCTATAAATACATACGCCGAAGAACTTTATCTAATAGTAAATGCCAAAGGTAATCTTGCTTATTTTTCTTCAAATAAATTAGGTGGTTTTGGAAAAGAAGATTTGTATTATTTTGAATTATCCAAAGAAGCTCGCCCTATTGCTGTTACTTACCTAAAAGGTATTGTTTATGATAGTAAGAATAATAAATTATTAGAAGCAAATTTTGAGCTTATAGATTTAGAATCTGGAAATGTAGTAGTTACATCCAAATCAAATCCTATTAGTGGTGAGTTTCTTATTTGCTTACCTACTAATAAAAACTATGGTCTTAATGTTTCAAAAGAAGGGTATTTGTTTTATTCAGATAATTTTGAAATAAAAGGTGAACATCTACTAGACAAACCTTATGAGAAGAATGTCCCTTTGCAACCAATTTTACTTGGCGAAAAGGTTATTCTGAAGAATATCTTTTTCGATACAGATAAAAGCGAACTTAAAATAGAATCCCAGTCTGAGATAGACCGTCTAATAACACTTTTATCAAAAAATCCTTTATTAAAGATAGAAATAAGTGGACATACTGATAATGTGGGAACAAAAGAATATAATCAAAATCTTTCGTTGTTAAGAGCTAAGGCTGTTTTTGATTATCTGATTAAAAAAGGGATAAATATAAACCGTCTTACATATATAGGATATGGTATAACTCAGCCAATAGAAACTAACGATACCCCCGAAGGACGAACTAAAAATCGCCGTACAGAATTTAAAGTAATTGAGAAATAGAGAAAATAGATGTAATTGTTTTAAAAACAAAAAACACACTGCCTAAACTATAATTTAGAACATTTGCAATAAGTATGTCTTTTTTAATAACAGATGTACCTATTGTTTTATAAAATTGCATTAAACAAAAAAAACGAGCATGATTATCAGGCTTGTGGAGTTATATTAAAGAATGTAATTTTCCATTTTAACTTTCTAATGCGTAATTTGGAATAACAAAAATCATTTGGCATTAAGAAAAACGCCACCTATAATCTCCTAAATTCATAAAGGGGAGTTCTATAAATTAAATCATTGTTATTCAAATAAATATGACTATATTTGCATATAAATTAATGCAAAAAAAGATGAAATTACAAGCATATAAAACAAAAGGTGAAAAAGGATTATTTGACGAACAATATACATTTGAACGTTTGTCTGCAATTGGTAATCCTTTAGAGAAAATTAGCAATGTTATTGATTTTGAGGTCTTTCGTAATACATTAGAATCAAAGCTGTTAAATACAGAAAAGAAAAACAATGCAGGAGCAAAACCTTTTGATGTAGTAATGATGTTTAAAATAATAATTTTACAACGCTATTATGGGCTTGGCGATAAACAAGTGGAGTTTCAGATAATAGATAGACTAAGTTTCAAAAAGTTTTTGGGATTGGAATCTGGCGATAAAGTTCCAGATGAGAAAACAGTTTGGGCTTTTAGAGAGAACCTAACTAATAGTGGTGTTATTACTGAACTTTTCAATCAATTTATACAATTTTTAGAAGAAAAGAATTTGATATTTAATGAAGGGAAGTTAATTGACGCAAGTTTTACTGTAGCACCTCGCCAACGTAATACTCGTGAAGAGAACGAAAAGATTAAGAAGGGTGAAGGCAATGATTTATGGAACGACCAACCCAATAAGAAAAAGCACAAAGATGTTGATGCTCGCTGGACAAAGAAAAATGGAGAAAAATATTACGGTTATAAAAATAATACAAAGGTTGATACCAAAAGCAAATTTATAAAAAAGTTTGCAGTTACAGATGCTTCAGTACATGACTCACAACCTTTAGATGATTTGTTAGATAAAAGCGATAAAGGGCAATCATTATATGGAGATAGTGCTTATACTGGAGAAAAGCAGAAGAAAGTAATAAGGAAGTATTGTCTTAAAAATAAAATACACGAAAAAGGATATAGAGGCAAGCCACTGACTAATAAGCAAAAAGCGAAAAACAAAATAAAATCCAAAACAAGAGCAAGAGTAGAACATGTATTCGGCTTTATGGAACAAAGCATGAACGGATTGATTGTAAAATCTGTAGGAATAGTAAGAGCAACTGGAATAATCGGACTAATAAACCTTACATACAATTTCTTTAGATTTGAACAAGTTCAAAGGTTGAAATTGCTGAACTTGTAATCAGGTGTTAGTTAGTTAGTTAGTTAGTTAGTTAGTTAGTTAGTTAGTTGCGATAATATGAAAAAAACTTGATTTTTATGAACATAAATTAAAAAATAGTTGTAATATTGTATTACTTTTTAACACAGATTTAAACGGGTTCTAATTTGT
>CAISJE010000074.1 GCA_903885635.1 uncultured bacterium | reverse complement strand
TTACTCTGATTGCAATTAACCCTCACCCGACTTTCTAGCGTTCGCGGGCTTCCGCTCACGAAGAAAGTCGACCTCTCCGCAAAGGAGAGGTGAAAAGCTCGGTAAGCTTTTTGAAAATTAGTTTTTACACAGCCTGCTTGCGGCAGCTCCTCTTCTTGGCGAGTTTGCGAGCCTTAGAAGGAAGGGTATCGGCTTGTCGATTAGAGTTCTGTTTTCGATTTGAGCAGCAGCCTGCGAAAATCAGAAACTCTTTACTTTTTCCATAGTACGAGTTACCTACATTCTTTTGATAGTTACGAAACTTTATATCTCAAATCAGGTTGTCTTGCGGCTAGGGTTTCGTCGATTTTTTTAACGGGAGTTTTTTGAGGAGATTTTAGGACTTCTGCGGGATTTTCTTCGATTTCGTTCGCAATTTTGAGCATAACCGCCACAAATTCATCCAGTCTTTGTTTGTTCTCGGTTTCAGTAGGCTCAAGCATAATCGCCTCATGCACAATCAGCGGAAAATACACAGTCGGCGGATGAGTGTTCTCGTCCATAAGCCGTTTTGCAATCCAAAGAGTCGAAGCCCCTTGCTCTTTCTGCTTTTCACCCGACAAAACAAATTCGTGCATACAAGGATAATCATAAGGCAAATCATAAGTCCCTTTTAATTTTTCTTTCAGGTAATTAGCACTTAAAACTGCATCTTCACTCACTTTTTTAAGGTTTTTACCCATCATTAGGATATAAGCATAAGCCCTCACTAAGACCCCAAAATTTCCATAAAAACCTTTAACTTTTCCTATCGACTTTTTAAAATCATAATTTCTGAAATATTTACCGTCTTTGCAATCAATCACAGGAACAGGCAAAAAATCCTTTAATTTTTCAACAACCCCGATAGGTCCTGCCCCCGGGCCTCCGCCTCCATGTGGCGTTCCAAAAGTTTTGTGAAGATTGATGTGTACAACGTCAAATCCCATTAGTTTCGGGTTTGTATAGCCCATAATTGCGTTAAAATTCGCTCCGTCATAGTAAAGCAAAGAGCCGTTATCGTGCATTATCTTTGAAATTTCTAAAATATTTTCTTCAAATAGTCCAAGCGTGTTTGGATTTGTCATCATAATCGCTGCGACATCTTTGTCTAAAACCGCTTTTATCGCTTCGATATCAACCTGACCTTTTTCGTTTGATTTTATCTCAATACAGTCAAATCCGCACATCCTTGAGCTCGCCGGATTTGTGCCGTGCGCCGAATCAGGGATAATAACCTTTGTCCGTTTCTCGCCTTTTGATTTGAACTGCTCTTGGTCAAAATATTTTTTTATAATCATCATGCCCGCAAACTCGCCATGCGCACCCGCTGCAGGTTGCAGGCTTATTGCATCCATCCCTGTAACTTCTTTTAGTGAATTTTGAAGATTATACATCAATTCCAAAGCACCTTGAGAATTTTCGTCGCTTTGGAGCGGATGAAGGTTAGTAAACCCTTCCAAATTAGCAAGCATTTCGTTTACCTTGGGATTATATTTCATTGTGCAGGACCCTAAAGGATAAAAACCTTTTTCTATGCAAAAATTCTTGTCGGAAAGTTCCTTATAATGTCTAAGCGTTTCCAGCTCGCTTAATTGTGGTAAATTTAGGGGGATTTTTCTCAGAAACTTTTCGTCTATAAAACCTGTTTCGATACAGTCAGAAATGTTTATTCCGTCAATATTGTCACTTTTTTCAAAAATTATTTTAGTCAAATAGCACCTCCATAAGAATTAAACTACATCTTGCTTACTTAACTCTTTTTTAATTTTATCAAGTCCTGATTGGATAAGTCTTGAGGCTCTTGATGGCGAAATGCCAAAGTCCAGTGATATTTCTTTTAACTTTTTATCTTTAAAAAATTTGTATTCAATCAGTTCTTTTTCCCTTTGAGGTAATTTTTTGATTGCTTGGACTACTTCCAATTTCAATTCGTGAAATTCCATTGACTCTTCGGGGGTTTTGCCATCGTCTTTGATTTGCGTTGGCGTTTCAAAATCGGTTATCTCATCTATAGATAGAATTGTTTTGTATACGGCTTCTCTTAAATCTTCTTGATCCCCATTATTTTGATGATGCTTGAGAGAATACCACTTATAACGCCTTCTGACTTCGTTTCTAATCGCCCATTTAATAGCAGTAGATAAATACGAATTGTTAAATTGCTGAGGCTCTGAATTCTTGAATAAATTATATAAAGTTTGATTACCTATATTAACCAATTCTAAATATTCGATTAAATGACCGGCAGAAAGTTTTTGATACTCAACTTTTGCTATGGTTTCAATTAATTCCTTATATTCTTTAAGATTCGTAGCTTGTTTTGATTGCATAATAAACTTCTAAAAACCCCTAATTCTACTCATAAATTATCTTATATCAAAAAAAAATAGATTACTAGACAATGTTATTTTTATTAACTTTTGTTATTTATTATTTATACCAAGTTATCATCAATGTGTAATCTCATATTGAACTTGGTATAGATAAAAATTTTACTAGAATTAATTTAGGAGATATTATGAGAGTTTTATTTTGTACGGACGGTTCGGAAATCAGTTTAAATGCGTTTTATAACGTTTCAAAGTTTTTAAAAGACGCAATTATTGATGCTATCTGCGTTATCGATTGGAATTTTTTACCGGATTCAATGAACATTGAAAACGAAAATTATTCAAAAGCTTATGAAAATATTGCCGACAGCGTTTTGAATTTTGCCGAAAATCTAATCCAAGAGGAAAATTTTACGGTCGGGAGTAAAATAAAAAGTTTTGGCTCTGCCGCCGAAGGGCTTTTAGAACAAATTACCAAAGAAGACTATGATTTGGTACTTTTGGGTTCGCATGGTAAAAAAGGGATTCAGAAATGGTTAGGTTCGGTCTCTCGACAAGTTATTTCTCATTCGCAAGTGCCGGTTTTTGTCAGCAAAAAAAGAACTAAAAGTAAGAAAATCCTTTTGACGGTTGACGGTTCGGAAGAATCATTTAATGCTGTAAGGCATGCGGCTAATTTACTTAATTTAAAAGAAACAGAGGTATCAATCATAAGTGTAAAAGAGAATCCTGAACTTTTGCCGATTGAGGCAACTTTGGACCAAAATTGGCTTGATTCTATCGAAAAACAACAACGAATACACGCAACAAAGGCTATTAATAAGGCAAAAACATTGATGAATAACGCTCAAACCCAAATTCAAAACGAAGTAATTCTAACGGGAAATCCTGCCCATAAAATTATTGAATTTGCAGAAAACGAAAAAATAGATTTGATAATAATGGGTGCCAGAACAAAAACTGATTTATCAAAACTGCTCTTAGGTTCAGTCAGCAAAAGGGTGCTTGAAAACGTAGACAGCGATATTTTGATTATCAGCAAGTGAAACGGTTGAATGGTGAGGGGTGAGTAGGTCGGGCTTTCCAGCCCGACAACATGAATTTTAAAATTTTCTTCATTCGTAAACTTTCTTAAATACAGGAATCATGCAAAGCTTGAAAAACATTGTTAATAAGGCACTTTAGACAAGTGGTAGCTCCTAAATAGGCATGGATATTGACTTTATTTTTTACAAAAAATTACAATTCGGCGTCGTATTTTGTCCTCCCCTTGAGGGAACTCTGCCGAACAAAAATATGACTAAATGTCATATTTTTGAGAGAGGGGGAAATCTTTGATTTCGAGGAGGGGTCAAAAGCCCCTAAACATTGCCCCTCCATTTTGATTTGACATTTAGTCAATTCAAAACGGAGTCCTTCCCCCACCCTAGCCCTCACCCCTCTCACTCGCTCCTGCGGAGCTGCGCCGACAGGGTTACTCGCCTCGTACCTCGGCGGTTCCCTTTGTCAAGGGGGGAGGGAACGCTCTCACCAATTTTCTTTCGCAAAGTTTTTTTAAAATTATTTATCCTTTAAAGTCAATATTGACAGCTATTTTAGACTATGGACTGCAAGATTCCTGTTAAATATTGAGCAATATTTTTTCTTCACGGGTTTTATAGTGCAAAGAAGGCACTGTAATAACAAGGGTAAAAAATATGATTAACCAAGTAAATCAAACTAATTCTATATATTTTAAAGGGCTTAGAGAAAATTTAACCACAGCAGAAACTGTGTTGATAAAATTTAAGCATAAATACCCCAATTTAAGATCTTCTACATTATTAGGAACAAGAATTGATAATCTTCAACGTGTTCATGAGCATTCAGATTCTATTAAGCAAAAATTGGAGTCTATAAAAGAATATCAAGAAAAAATACGAGTGGCTTGTTTTACAAAGGATAAACATAGGCATTGGATAACACGTAGTACTTTAAATCGTGTTTTGAAAACACACATTGAGGAAAAAAATGCACTTAATTGTGGATATCAACTTTATCTCTTACAACATGATTTAGAAAAAATCGGAATAAAAAATAAACGAGTACGTTTCTATATTACGGATCCCCAAGGGACGAGATTAGGTGGCATCGACCATGTTTTTTCCGTCATTAATATGTCACGATGTGCATCTATAAAAAACCCTAGCCACTGGGGCAGGGATGCTGTAATAATTGACCCTTGGCTTAATCAATTTGGTTCTGTTCACGAAATGATTGCGAAATACAAGGAGCTTTTCAATATAAAAAAAGGTGAAGGTCTGGAATTTTACAGTGAAGACTTTTTTGAAGAACCTTTTTTAAAGAGGTTAGCTATAATATTGGGCATAATAAAATATGAGTAGAAGTCGTAGATGTTTTAAATAATGGAAAAACCTTTAACCCGTTCACCTTTTCACCTTATAAACCCAGTTAATTAAACGTCCAATGCCAAGTCCAAGGTCGGGGCTTTTGCGACGATTGCGCTTGAAGAAATTATATCAACGCCCGTTGCAGCGATTTCTTTAACTGTTTCCAAGCTTACGTTTCCACTCGCTTCGACAATTGCTCGTTTATTAATTAAGGTACACGCCTGTTTTATTTCGTTAAGCGACATGTTATCGAGCATAATTATGTCAACTCCGCAGTCCAAAGCCTCCTGAACCTGTGCCAGAGTATCACATTCGACTTCAATCTTATGCGCGTGAGACAAATTTTTTCTCAACTTTACGACCGCATTAGAAATTGAACCCGCAAGCTGAATGTGGTTGTCTTTTATCATCGCACAATCAGACAAATTAAACCTATGCAACAACCCTCCGCCTGTTTTTACAGAATATTTCTCAAAAATCCTGAAATTCGGCGTGGTTTTTCTCGTATCCACAATTTTGGCAGAATAATCACATATCGCATCTTGATATTTTTTTGTTTCGGTCGCAATCCCACTCATCCTTTGGAGGTAATTCAGTGCCGTTCTTTCTCCTGTTAATAAAAACCTCGCAGGTCCTGAAATATCAGCGATTTTATCGTCTGATTTTATCAAATCACCGTCTTTAAAATGAAATTTTATCTCGATTTTATTACAAAGTACCTTAAAAACCTTTTCAAACACCGAACACCCGCACAAAACGCCATCTGAACGAGAGTTCAAGCTACCTGAAAGAAAATCTGTTTCCTCCGCTAAAAAATCCGTTGTGATATCTCCAAACCCAATGTCCTCTGCAAGTGCTGATTTAACGTGCTTTTCTATTATAAAATCGTGTAAAATTTGTCCCATACTACCTCATAAACTAATCTTAAGCCACAAAAACAGGCTCTTTTTCACCTTTTACCACGCAATTATGTTCTGCTATTTCTTTTGTAATCTGATAATCCGTTCTAAAATGTGCCCCGCGCGATTCTTTACGTTTTTGCGCCGAATCGATTACCAATTGAGCAACCGTAAGCATATTTTTAAACTCATATTCATACTTACTAAAACACTTTGCGCTTAAAGAAAATTCAGACTTGAGCTTTTGTAATTTTTCATCCGCAATTTTAAGCGAGGTTTCATCCCTTAAAATCCCGACATAATCCCACATTATATCTTGCAACTGACTTTTTAACCCGTCGACATCATACTCAACGTAATCGGTTTCCTGAGAATATTTGTCAACAATACTTTTAATTGTTTCATCAATTTGTTTTGGCGGAGTAAGATTTACGGATTTAAGATAATTTGCTAATTCGTAAGCACAAACAACACATTCAAGAAGCGAGTTACTCGCAAGCCTATTCGCCCCATGTAAACCTGTTGACGCCACTTCGCCTATCGCATAAAGCCCGCGGACAGAGGTTCTTCCCTCTATGTTTGTTTTAATACCACCCATGGAATAGTGTGCGGCAGGCGATACAGGGATAAAATCTTTTGAAATGTCAATTCCGTTTTCTTCGCAAATTCTTGTAATATTCGGGAACCGTTTTTGTAGCATAGATTTTTCAAGATGTGTTGAATTAAGATAAACATTGTCCAAATTTTGTTCTTTCATCTCGTTAAAGATTGCACGGGTTACAATATCGCGCGGGGCAAGCTCCTTTTTTTCATTGTATTTATGCATAAATTCAACACCATTTGCATCAACGAGTTTAGCCCCTTCACCCCGAACGGCTTCAGAGATTAAGAACCTGTGTTCGTTAATTTTAAGCGCAAGTGCTGTCGGATGAAATTGAATAAATTCCATATCCTGAATTATTGCACCTGCATTATACGCAAGAGCAATCCCATCACCTGTAGCAACAGCAGGATTTGTCGTCTGTTTGTAAAGCTGCCCGAGACCGCCTGACGCCAAAACTACAACAGAGGAATAGATTACTTCATATTCTTGGGTCAAATCATTAAACGCGACCAATCCCTTACATTCGCTGTCTGAATTAACGAGCAAATCTAGCGCAAGAGTTTGTTCATAAACTTCTATGTCGGGATTTTGAATAACTTTTTTTGTCAACGCTTTTTCTATCCCCCGACCTGTCGCATCGCCGCCAGAATGTAAAATTCTATTTACACTATGAGCTGCCTCAAGGGTTAAAAAGAAATTATCGTTGCCGTTTTTGTCAAACTCAACGCCCAAATCCAGTAAATCTTTGACTACCGCATCTGAATTTTCCGAGATAAACTTTGTGACATTAAAATCGCTCAACCCTGCACCAGCTTTAAGCGTATCGCTTACGTGCAGACTGGTGGAATCATTTTTGTTTTCGTTTAAAACAGCAACAATCCCGCCCTGAGCGTATCTGGAGTTACTTTCACCAAGTTTGGATTTTGTAACCAAAAGCAGCCCGTCAGGGAGTTTACTTTTTTGTGCTATTTTTAACGCGGCATAAAGCCCTGCAATGCCTCCGCCAATTATTACAGCTGAATATTTTGAATGTTTCATTATAAAATTCCTTTGATTTTTAATATATTTTAAATTAAAAAAACTTTTTTTTCTAGTAGGAGGATTTGAAAAATTTTGCGGGATTGTCATTCTGCCGTCAACAACTTAAAATTTATAAACAAAAAAGCCATAGAGGGTACCAAAAAATCTTTGCAAAAAAAAATATTAATGATAAAATATTCATGGTGGGACTTTTGCAACAGTCCTGTATTATAAAACAATAGGATATTAAGATGACTTCAAGCACAAATCAATCGATAAAACCGGTTACGACAACAATAAACAGCGCAGGAAATTTACAAATAGGCGGATGTGATTTAGTTGAACTTGCCCAAAAATATGAAACCCCGCTTTATATAATAGACGAAACCACTTTACGGACAATTTGTAGAGAATATAAAAAAGCGTTTTCAGGTTATGAAAAAGTTAACATGATGTATGCTTCAAAGGCTTTTATGTCCAAAGCGATTGCGAAAATAATCGCATCCGAGGGATTTGGATTTGACGCCGTATCCGGTGGCGAAATTTATACGATACACAAATCGGGCGCTGATATGTCAAAAGTTCTCTTTAACGGGAACAACAAATCCTACGACGAGCTTACTTTGGCGCTGGAGCTTAAAGTCGGTAGATTTTCTGTGGATAATTTCTTTGAGCTTTCACTTTTAAACGAAGTGGCAAAAAGTCATAACAAAAAAGTTGATATTTTGTTAAGAATAACTCCTGGGATTGAGTGTCATACGCACGAATATATCCAAACAGGGCATTTGGATTCTAAATTCGGATTTGATTTATCGCAGGTTTACGAGGCGATTGAACTCATCCAAGAACAGTACACAAACCTTAATTTGAGAGGGTTTCACGCTCATATTGGCTCACAAATTTTTGAAACAAAAATATACGAAGATGAAATCGAAATTTTAATAAAAGAAATCGCACTTATCAAAGAAAAATTCGGGATAACTTTTGATGAAATAAACATCGGGGGCGGATTGGGGGTTAAATACACAGAAGAAGAATACCCACCGTCTGTTTTTGAGATAGGCAAATTAATCATCAAAGCACTTAACAAAAATGTTAAAAAATACTCAATTCCTGCGCCTACGCTGTATATTGAACCGGGTAGAAGTATAATTTGCACCTCAGGGGTAACTTTGTATTCCGTCGGAAGCTCAAAACAGGTTCCTCACGGGACAAAATACTGGGCGGTCGACGGCGGCATGGCTGATAATCCTCGTCCGAGCATGTATCAGGCAAAATATTCCGCACAGGTTGCGAATAAACCGAACTGTGAAAATTCACAAAAAGTTACAATAGCGGGCAAATTTTGCGAATCGGGAGATATTTTAATCAAGGATATAAATTTACCTGAGCTTGAAGAAGGGGATATACTGTGCGTTTTCAACACAGGGGCTTATAATTATGCTATGGCTAGTAATTATAACAGGTTTCAAAAACCTGCGGCTGTACTTGTAAATAATTCTCAATCTGATATTATTATAAGAAGAGAAAGTCTTGAGGATTTAATATCTCACGACGTAATACCGAACAGATTGGATTAAAAATGTTGCACGATTTATTGATTTCTTTTCAATCACAGCTTAGAGCAATTAACTGGTCTTTTACTTGGTTAAATATCTCTGAGGTGCTTATAATCGTGGCTACTGTATTTGCGTTTTATAAAAAATTTATTAGAAACACTCAATCGGAAAAACTTGTAAAGGGGATATTTTTTCTTTTTTTAGCGTGGGTTTTCAGCGAAGTGCTTATTTCTGTTGGATTGAATATTCTTGGAATGTTTATAAGGGCTTTGGTAACACTTATTGCACTTAGTCTGATTGTGATTTTTCAGCCTGAATTGAGAAGGTTTTTGGGGTATTTGGGGCAACCGGGTTTTATAAGCAAAACTCTTTGGAAAACTCAGACTTCTTGCGGATGTGAAAAAACAGATGTTATTAAAGAGGTTATAGAGGCGGTAAAATATCTTTCAAAATCGAGAACAGGGGCATTAATTGTGTTCCAAAAAGAGATAAGTGCATCTTCGTATTTTGACGTTGGAACAAAGCTTAACGCTGATGTTACAACTGAGTTGATTTTAACGATTTTTCATCAAAATACGCCGCTTCATGACGGTGCTATGGTGATAAAAGATAACAAGATATTATCGGCAGGGGTTTTATTACCTTTGACGGAGGATCCTAAGCTTAGTTGGAAATACGGAACAAGACACAGAGCGGCTATCGGGATGACGGAGGTAAGTGATTCGGCTTGCTTGGTGGTTTCAGAGGAAACGGGGGATGTTTCAATGGCGATGGACGGTACGCTCAAAAAATATGAAGATTTAACGAGTTTAAAATCAGATTTAGACAGTATTTTAGGATGTAGTGAGTCTGAGGAGAAGGATAAACCAACGATTTTTAAGCTTAATAATTTAATTACGATTAAGAAAGCGGACGACGAAAAAAAAAAGTCTCATTAGTTGAGTAAATAGATGATAGATGGATGGAAAAAGGAGTATGGAATGAAGAAGAAAATTTTAAGTATTTTAGTATGTTTGGTGATAAGTACGCCTGTTTTTGCTGCAAAATTAGAGGGGAATGTAAATAAACAAAATAGTCCGGCTCCTGTTCGCGAACAGGAATTAACACTTGGGATTGTCCAGAAAGATATTAAAATAGGCTCAACACAAGACGAAGTAGCTATTGCTCTTGGTTCTCCAAATATAGTTACAAGAGATTCCGATGGAAAAGATACTTGGATTTATGACAAAGTTGCTTCAATTACATCATATTCTGATAGTGGATTTGGTGTCGGAGCTGGCGGTCTTGGAGGAGGTGGCGGCGGAAATGGCTTTGGTGGAGGCATTTTAGGTGTTGCTTACTCTAAAAACAAAGGAAATATCCAAACAACACAAAAAACACTAACCGTAGTAATTAAATTTGATAAAAATAATGCCGTAGAATCATTCACTTATCACATGAGTAAGTTTTAGTTAGGAGAAACAATGAAAAAAGTTCTATTTAGTATAATATTATTAGGGTTAATTTTAAATATTGCCCCAGTATATGCAAAAAAAGCACAAGGTAGCGATATTCTTAATTCGCAAACGCAATTACAGAAGCGACAATTTCAAACGAGAAATTATGATTGTACAGATAAAGCATTAATAATGAAAGCAATGTTAAATGTCTTACAAGATGAGGGCTTTATTGTTAACAATGCAAATCCGCTTTTAGGATTTATTTCGGGCTCAAAAGAATTTGATGTTTCCGACAAATCTATTGATATATCTAAAGAATTTGGAACAAGTAAAGGTTCTCTTATGTGGAAAGGGGTAAAAGTTGCAACTATAGAATCTACGTAACAGGTCAGCAGGAAAAAATTTCATGCAAATGGAGCATGAAAAATTGACATGAAGTGTTAAATTAATTGAATGATAGATGAAAGATGTAAAGACTGTTCATTATTCTTGGAATTTCAAGAATTAAAGAAAATGTT
>CAISJE010000073.1 GCA_903885635.1 uncultured bacterium | reverse complement strand
TATAGAGAGATTCGCCACATTGTTAGACACACTTGACAGCTTGTCTCTTCGGCAATATTCTGCTGATCTACTGAGGTCATTAAACAATAATGCAATTGAACGGATTGCAGAATCAGTGCACAATGTATTGTGTAAAATATGCAAAAAAACAGAGGACTGTTTTGGATATAATTTCAATCAAATATATTGTGAGCTATCAAATTTCAAAACTATAATAGATAAGCTTAAAAAGCATGAAGAATTCGTAAGATCAGAAGTAATATTTATTGCGTATAAAGCTTTCGAAGATTATTTGTTACTAAATCTAACTAATGATATTCTGATTAAAATAAAAGATTTGTTTTCCGATCCAGAGCAAATTATAATCGACAGGGTAACTAACTTCTCTGACGCAGATATCAGATCAATATTCTCTGATAAGAAAGGATTCACTAATGAATTTAAGAAAAGATTGTTAACAAAATTATCCACAGCTCCATTAATTCATAAGAGTATTCTATGGATAGCAAAAAATAATTTCAACGTGGATGAATGGGAACAATTGGATAAAAAGATGTATGAGCAGTTGAGCGAGAAGGAATATTTTAGCTTTTGGGCGCATGGGGAAGGTAAAATTGTGCCAAACAAATACCTTTTTGAATACTTTGATGATAGTCAGGATAAATATTCGTTACTTCACAAATGGATTGATAACGATTACTTGTCAAGATCACAGGCTGAAACCATTTTAGAACAAAAACTAAAATCGCTTAATCCCATTCGTACTAAAATCCAGTTTCAAACAGCAATCAATATTATCAAGTACTTTGGAGAAACCAATCCCGAAATCATCAAACACTTAACTAATTCTAATCAAGATACTTATATACTTATTCTATGGTTTCTTGAATTGAGTGATCAATTCGACTTTAAGCATTTCAAGGAAAGATTTATCAACTTTAATCCCAATCAACAGGTAAACATCATAAAAAAGATTTTCATGATGAAGCAAGAAGGTTCATTGGACTTCACTATCAAAAATCTTGACGAGATTGTCAGAGCAGATATGGATATTTACCGTGTGAATAGTGAACTTAATCCAGGGGTAACTCTTGATTTGTCAACCACCGTAATTATCGAAGGATTAAAGCAGTTCGAGCAAAATCAAAAGTTTTTGATTGAATCCGAAATGCTTTCGATTGTTCTAAGAGATATAGGAAATGATAGAAAAAGAAAATTTAAGTTGTCCGAATATTTTGATATATGTCCAGGAAGAATGGATGCAAAACCTAATAAAAATAATTTTAAAATCATAAAAAAAGAGCAATTTGGTAATAATAGCTTCTTTTTTAAAATAAATTTTGCTTACAATATTGAATTGGTAAGGGCTGTTAGGCAGCTGCCCGGAGCAAGATTCAATCGAGAAAAAAGATATTGGGGAGTTCCTTCCCGTTATGAAAATGAAGTTATTGAATTTGCAAACAAATACGAATTTTCCATTATTGCTTTCTTTAATCCTAATTATATCAATAAATCCTCAATCGAATTTAATAGAGGAGATACCCCAAATGGGATATATTTCTGTGAAGGAATAAAAGCTCAAAGGCAACAGTACAATAAAGACTTTTGGTGGTGCGCGAATCGTTGGTGCTTTGAAAGCCATGAAAATC
>CAISJE010000072.1 GCA_903885635.1 uncultured bacterium | reverse complement strand
TTGATTTTTGCTAAAGTTGTCGGAATAAATTCAATATTTGGAGCAAATTCGTTTAAAATAGATTTCAATTCCCCAAATTCATTTGTCTCATAAGAAACTACTTTTGTGATAATTGTCTCTAATTTCTCATTTAAATTTTCAAAATCATGTGACAGTTTTTCTAACTGCTCTTCATTTTCTATTTTTACATCCTCTTTAATAATTGATGTTATGGAAAAATATGAACTGTCAATTTGGTTTTTAATATCAACAATCATCTGCTTGAAGTCCATTTCAACAATTTTCTCAATCGATTCACTAATCGGAAACATACTTGATACTATTTCATCCGTTTTATCAACTAAAGAATTCAGAATATCCGTGCTTGTAAGGCTTAGCAGTCCTTTCAATATTTCAGTTTTTTCTTCCAATTCTTCAACAAATTGATTTATCTCACTGGAAGTAAAATTCTTATACATTTTTAAATCCTTAGAAATAACATCAAATTTAGCCTCCAAATTACTTGAAACAATTTTCAAAGACTCACTGTTTTTGATGGAAATTTTTTCTTCCAATTGGGTAATATTTTCTAAAACTTCCCCAAAATGTTCGCCTATGCCAGCCGATAAATCATTAAGCGTCGGATCTTCTCTCATCTCAAACAGGCTTTCTATTATAGATTGCACTTCTGTTTTTATTTCAGAAGTTGCCTTAAATGAAGTTTCTAATTTTAAATCGTTTTCCTGAGCTGATTGCTGAAGAAGTTGAAAATATTCAATAAGCTTATTTTGTAAACTAATTAATGCTGAATTGTGCCTTTCATTGTATTGAACCATCAAATTTTCAAAATTCTCAATGCAGTCATTTATTTGGACTCCAACAACATCCCCAAGTTCTTGATTTGATTGGTTTAAATCTTCTTTAAGCACATCCAATTTTGATTTTAATTCTGCAAATTCATACAAAACCTCACTCTTAAAAGGATTATCTTTCGCTATAATCCCCTTAATCAAAATTTGTATTTTTTCACTCATATCTTCAATATTTTTTGAATTTTCTTCTATTAAAGCTTTTTTTTCATTTTCAAAAACTGCTTGATTTTCCTTAATAGTTTCAGGCAAAACGGAAATAGCGTTTTGTATTCCTGCAAAATTTGACCTCAAACCCTCGCTAAAATCATTCTTTGCTTCACTGAATTTTTGATTTAAATTTTGTATATATAAAGAAAGGGTTTCGAAATTTACCTGAGTAGACTCGCTTAAAAATTGCTTATGAGCATTAAATTCATTAGACAAATCTTCAAAAAGCGATACGATTTTTGAAAGATTAGTTTGACTTTTAACATCAAAATTTTCCTGCGCCGATTTTAATTCAAGAGAAAGTTCTTCAAGTCCTGATTTAAGCCCTGAATATCTTACGCTGGAAGTTTGCTCCAAGCTTGTTCTCATTGATTGGAAAGTTCTATTTAATTCCTCGAGTAAACCCTTTATTTCGAATGTATTAAGATTTGAATCTTCTTTCAAGCCGTCTTGTAACGAAAAGAGTTTTTCCGATAAATTCTCAATAAAACCTTTAATCTCTCCGGAATTTTCTTGAGAAGATTGCTCTAAAGAAATTTTTAAACCGGAAATTTGCTGAGAAAAATCATCCACAATTGAAAGAATATTACTAAAATTTTCTTTAGAATTTTGATTTAATTCTTCTTTTATCTCTCCAATTCTTTTAGATATTTGACTAAATCCACCGCCGATATTTTTAAAACTTTGAGAAGCAGTTTCATCCAAATTTTCTTTTACCGTAGTGATTTCTTTAAAAACTTTTTCTACGTTAGAAAGAATATTTTCCAGATTTTCCTGAGAATTTTGAACGATAAAATTGTTTGAAGCAACCAAATCTTCTTTCAAATCCTGTAATTTATCTTCTATCGCCTCCGCAGTTTCGAGATTTTCAATATGCAAAGTGTTTTTGATTGAAAAAATATTATTGATGACGGATTGAATATGTTCTAATATGTTCGATAAATTTGATTTTGACCCCTCGCTCAATTCTTTTTTAACAGATTCTATTTTTTCGTTAACATTTGAAACGCCATCAATAATATCAATGCTTGTGAGGCTTTTATTTTTTTCGATTTCTTTGGAAATATCCCCCAAAACGCCCACAATAGTGCCCCTAATATTATTTTCAGATACTCTTGTAAGCTCTCCAAAACTCTCAAACGTATTTTTGATATCCATATCATCAAGCAAAGCAACCAAATCTTTTAAGCCTGAATTGGTTTCTGCCAAATCCGCCCTCATAAGGCTTGTGCTTTGGATTACTTCTTGAGCAAATTCTGAAAGTTCTTTTCTGAACCCGATAAATTCATCTTCAGTAGAAATATTTAAGATTTTGGATTCCAAATTATCAAGTTGAGCCGTCAGCATTTGTTGATTTTGTTTACCTGTTTCACTAAGCATATTTTTCAATGCGTTAATAACCCCGACAGTACCATCAATTCGCTCCGTTAAAGTTTCAACCTGAACTTTTGTCGGAAGAGCATTCATATAATCCGTTATTTGAATGTTTTGTGCGATTAATTTAGCGACCTGCTCTCGCTCAAGCTTAAAATCATCTTTTGTAACAACGTTTGTAATTACATCTTCAAGTTCTCTATTTTTGCGGTCAATAACTTGCAAGGTGGATAAAACAGCGTTTGAAGATAAGAAAATATTTTCAATATCTTTTTTTATATTTCCTAAAGATTCACTGGAGTCTAAATTTATAAGAGTTTGAGAAAGGTCTTTAAATTTATCATTGAGCTTTATAATAATCGACTCAAAGCCGTTACTGAATTTTTCCAGATCAACTTTAAGTACAGAAATATTTCTTAAAATTTCTTTCTTGGGACTATCATCTTTCTGTAGTTCTTCAATTTTTAAACCGATTTCTGAAATTAGCTCCTTTTGTGAAGAAAAATCTTGAGAAAAGATATTTAAATTATTTGCGATTATTTCAAAAACCTCTTTTATTTCATGTTTTTGAATTTGGTCTTCAGAGTTGTGAACAAGTTCTTTAAATGATGTTTCAATCTCGTTGAACTTAGAAGACACAAAATTATGTCTTTCTTCCAAGCTTCTTTTCAGCTCAGCTAAAAAAACCTTTATTAAATCAGAATTTTCCTCATTGGATAAACTCTCCAAGCGAGTATTAATATTTAATAAAACCTTATCTACGCCACCTGCATTCATAGCGTTCTGTGCGCGCATAGAGTCCAAAATATCTGTAATATAATTAAAACCCTCTTTAATATCCTCAAAATTATTCATATCTGCCATTAATTTATCATTCCCCACAAATCTTATAGGTATATTTTACCAAAATTATTATAAAATGTATGTAATATTACAATTGTAAAGTTACAAAATTAACATATAAGACACGGAATAATTCCAAAATATACAATTTTGACAAAGCGAACAGGCAAGGTACGAGACTTGTGAGCCTATCGGCGGAACAAAGTAAGTGAGAGAGTTTTCCGCAGCCTCATAATCTTTTCTCACAATATTTTTCAATCGGACAAATACTGCACAATGGTTTAATAGGTTTACAGACGTTTTGCCCGTGCGTAACCAAAAGCGTATTTATCTCTATCCAAAATTCTTTAGGAAGCTTAGCGCGCAGTGCAAATTCAGTTTCTTCCGGAGTTGTGGTTTTAACATAACCAAGTCGGTTAAAAATCCTATGAACATGTATATCAACGCAAATCGCAGGTTTATGAAACCCTCTTGCAATAACCAAATTAGCCGTTTTTCGTCCGACTCCTTTAAATTTTACCAGTTCTTCAATTGTGTCGGGTGTTTTTGAATTATATTTCTCAACCAAAATCTTTGAAAGTTCAATAATCTGCTCGGCTTTATTTTTATAAAACCCGACAGGAAAAATCGCCTGTGTCAACTCGTTCACATCTGCTTTTGCAAATTCTTGCGGGGTTTTTCCGAGTTCAAACATGCGCAAAGTCGCAGGATAAGTCGTTTTATCATTCGTTCTCAGACTCAAAATACACGAAATCAGCACAAAATAAGGGTCGTTAAAAGTATCCATCAACTTGACAAAATCGCTTTGCGGTTGGTTTGCGTCTTTTAACATTTGTACGATTTTCTCAATATTCATTTTTATCCCAGTAACTTTGGCAAATCAAGTTTTGTCCGCAATTTTAACGCAAAAACCTCCAAACCGCCAAGCTCCAAGTTCATAAGCTTTCCAGCATCTTTTTCAGTTGTGATAAGTGTTTTTATTCCAAGCTTACGCAATTCCTCAATATCTGCTTGTATGTAATTGTGATGATCGTCAAAATCAACCGTTTTTACAACATTATAATCTTTTAAAAAATTATAAAATTGCCGAGGTTGCCCGATTGCACTGAACGCCAAAACTTGCGAACTCTGCGGCAATTTTTCCTCGACATTAAAAATATTATATACAAAATCAGGCTCCGTATAGCAAACAAAAGTTTCTTTTTTAAGCTTTTTACCCATAATTTTAGCATATTTTTCAGCTCTTTCGTGGTCTGTATTTTTGCTCACAACAACAAGCTTATCAATCCTCTTAAACGCCTCTAGCCCCTCTCGTAAAGGTCCTGCCGGAAGTAAATTTTCATTACCAAATCCCATTTCACTGTCAATCAAGACAATATCCAAATCCCTATGAATTTTTCTGTGCTGAAATCCGTCATCTAAAATTATTTTCGTAATGCCAAAATTTTCTATCGCATATTTTGCTGCCTTATACCTGTTTTTCGAGGTTATAACATAAGCCCCTTTAAGATTACTTCCGAGCCAAAAAGGTTCGTCGCCCGCCATCTCCGCATTGAAAAATATCCTTTCTCCGTTGGATATCACATTTATATTTTTATTGGAAAGTTTTGAACCGTAACCGCGCGAGACAATGGCAACTTTTTCACCTTTTTCTATATAATATTGAGCGATTTGTGCGACAACCGGAGTTTTTCCGACCCCTCCGGTTGTTAAATTGCCAACCGAAACCACATAAGCAGCAACTTTTTGAGGTTCTAATACTCCTTTATCATAAAGGCGGTTTTTTAGCCCACTTCCGACGGCATAAAAATAAGAACAAAATTTGAGTAGGCTAAAAAACCGCCCCTTTGCATTTTTATCATAATGAATTTTTGAAATATTTGTTTTAAATCCCATATTTGACTTTATTTTACCCCTCACCCCAACCCTCTAATCGATAAATCGATACCCTCCCTTCTAAGGCTCGCAACCTCGCCAAGAAGAGGAGCTGCCGCAAGGGGCGAGGGAGCAATGATCCCTCGTTCATTTTTTGTTATTAAAACATTAGTCTAAACAATAAAAATCTTTTGTTTAATTTTTCTGAGAATTTCTTCAAATTGCAAGTTGTAGCAGAAGTGTCTTCAACAATTTGTTCAATTACTTTCTTCTCATCAGGAGTCATGCCATTTACAAGCTCTAGGGCACTTGAAATGTCAGTCATTGCATTATTTACGTTATTAACCGTTGTGTTCAACTGTTGTTTAAGTTTCTCATCTTTTGTCATCGTCGAAACATATGTGCTTATGTCATTCAAATTTTGTACAATCGATTGCAAATCCGATGCCATCTTTTTTGCATCCGTGTTATCCAAAACCTTATTCAAATTTTTAGATAATTTATCAATAGAATTAGCCGTTGAAATCAAGGTCGGTTTAAATTTTTCATCCCCGATTATATTATTTATATTATCAGAAACTTTAATGAAATTTTTACTTACTTCATCAGTCATAGCTATTAATGCATCCAAATCAGCCTTCGACGAATTAATCAATTGTTCCGCTTTCGCAATCGTTGTAGTTGCTTGAGCCGTAAGGTCGTTTATATTCTTAACACTTTGTTTTAAATCCGCGATAACTTCATCAGACATTAGTTCGTTTACTTTTAAAGTAGTTTCCGTCAACGATTCTGCCGCTTTATACTGCAAGTCCATGAAATCAGCAATTCTCATCGGTTCAATTACCGTATATGGTGAGGTTTGATGGGGATAAGGCAAAATGGTATCATCAAACATTGACAAGCGTAATTCCTTTTCGCCATTCCTGCTGAAAATTTTTCCGAGCATATAATCAGGTAAAACCAAACCCGGTAAATTTATTACGTAATCTACCTTATAGGCGTATTTTGTTTTAATTTTTTCCTTCATCAAAGGCGGAACCATTTGAGTTGACATAACCTGAATATCTTTAACTTCACCCACCTCGTAAAATTGTTTGTCCAGTTTAATCTGAACCACATCACCCTTGTAGAGCAAATTGGCGTCATTGGATACCGAAATATATGTCGTCCTTGTTTTGGGAGGAGTAATTTCTAAAAATTGCTCACCGATAAGCCCTGATTGTTGAATTGAAAAAACAGAAGCTTTAGGAATACTAATCCCCGGTTCAGTAATAACAAACTTAAGCTTAACAAAACTGTTATCCCCATTGATTACAGGAATAATTTCTTCGACTTGCCCAATCCTAAGCCCCATCATCTGAACGCCCGACCCCGGACGCATGCCGTTCACATCCTTAAAAGACACTTCAATTCTTTCCCCTGCGGAAAAAGAACGCCCCTTAACCCACAAAATTGTGAACAAAAGTATAAAAAGTGCTATTAAAGTTAATATCCCTACTTTGAAAGATGATGAAAATCTCATTTACTATTCCTCATTAAACTATTGTATCAAAAAAACTTTATTCTGCCAACATTTGCATAGGACCGTCCAAAGATGCCGACACGAATTGCCTTGCGTAATCATTGCTTGAGCTTAACATTTCTTTAGGAGTCCCCTTAAAAACAATTTGTCCCTGATAAAGCATAATTACTTTATCTGCAGTTCTTTGGATTGTTGACATTTGGTGTGTAACCACAATTGATGCGGCTTGAGTTTCCTCCTTAACCCGAACGATATAATCTTCAATTAAGGTTGAAGAAATAGGATCCAGCCCCGACGTAGGCTCATCATAAAGGATTGTTTTAGGCTCTGTAACAATTGCTCGCGCAAAGCTTACTCGCTTTTGCATTCCACCTGAAAGCTCTGACGGGAATTTTCTTTCAATCCCCTCAAGTCCTACAAGTTTAAGCTTCTGCGCAACAATTTGTTCCAACTGTTCCTGATTAAACTTTTTTCTAAACTCTTTTCGCTCTTTCAAGGCAAAAGCAATGTTATCAAACACATTTAAAGAGTCGAATAGGGCAGAATATTGAAAAACCATAGCAACATCACCCAACGAAGTTTCAATTTCACCTCTGTCAAGATTAATTAGATTGCAAATTAATTTTAAAATTGTACTTTTGCCTGACCCGCTAAATCCTACAACTGCAAGCACTTCACCATCTTTTACGCTGAATGAAACGTCATCAATGACTTTTTTATTATCGAAGATTTTTACTAAATTTTTAACCGTTATACTCATGTTTACCCCTCACCTCTCACTTAAAAAAAGAATGCCGCTGCGAAAAGCAAATCCCAGATTGCAATCGCAACGAACGACCAAACAACAGCCTTTGTAGTGGCAATCCCGACCCCTTTCGCACCTCCTTTTGCGTTATACCCGCATGTGCAACTTACAATTGCAATTGTGGCACCAAAAACCACCGCTTTTGCTAAGCAAACTTGTATATCTTTCATATAAAGCCCATACCAAACGGATTCAAAAAACGCCCTATAACTCAATCCACTAACAATGCTTGAGGCAACTGCGCCGCCTAAAACTCCAACGACAGAAGCTACTATTACAACCAAAGGCATCATAATAATTCCCGAAACTACCCTTGGGACGAACAAATATTTAATAGGATCAACTTTGAGTGCTTTCATAGCATCAATCTGCTCCGTAACCCGCATTGTTGCGATTTCTGCGGCAAGCGAGGAGCCTATCATAGAGATTATAGCGAACCCCGACATAATAACCCCGTCCTCACGAACGATTAACATTGTAACCAACTGACCAACATAATTTCCCGCCCCCTGCTTAACCATTTCTCCAGCAACTTGCATAGAAACGATAATCGCAGACATGCCGACAATAGAAAGCGTTATCGGAAGTGAACTTACGCCAAACCTTGCGGATTGCTCAAGTACGGCTTTTCTGTCGATTTCAAATTTAAATATATAACTAAACACATCAGCCGTTTTCTTAGTGATGTCGCCTAAAGTCGTGAAAAAATCGTTCACTTGCCTTGTAAAAAGCAAATATAACTGATAAGTTGCCGACTGTTTAAAATATAATCTAAAATTCCTCATGTCTTTATTATACAAAAAAAATCAACTTGGGCTAGTTGTTTACAATTATTTCATACTCGATTGCACAACACAATTTCTTAATATTTCTTAATATTTTTTGATTTTTTAACAATTTTATTATTTTTGTTGTTTAATATAAATATAAAAATCGTGTTACAAGTGTACTATAAAATCAGAGGTGTAATATGTTAGTTAGTTTTAATCCAAGTTTAAGTATTCCGAATGTTAACAGGAAAAATCCAGACAGAACAAGTTTTCAAAAATTAAGTACTCAAGATTTTAATCACTATCTTAAGCTGGGTGGTGCACAAAATTTGGCAACGGATTTAGATCAGGGGCATGTAATTCTTACAAAAACAGAGGCTAGTAGCTTGTTAGATAGTGCAACCAAAATTAATGCTACTGTACGAAATTTCATAGAAAAAGCCATTGAACAGTATTCTTATAAGATTGTGCAGGCATAAATAATTAAATAAGCTCTTGCGTTTTTTGAGATAGCTTACAGCCCAGTACTGCACCAAAACCCATGCCTACAAGTGAACCAATGGCTCCGCCGTGTTTTGCTCCGATAGCTCCGCCATAGCCTATTCCTGCTGTGATGCTTGCCACATTTATAGCAGATTTTGCAGTTTGTTTAACAGTTTCCCCATTTTGAATTGCATTGAATATTTTCGGCACTTCAAGTAATGCTATAGCGAGGACGCCCAATTTTGTTGTACGTCTCAATGCTCTACCTGTCAGTTGGGCAAACTTTGAACCTTCATATTTAAATGCATATACTTGTTTGCCTATAAAATTGGTTATGGGTGTTTCAGCAATATCCTCGGATAGTTTAGCTTTAACCGAGTTTAATATTTTTTCTCCAAAAGCAGTATCGGCTAATGTTAAATCATTGCGATACAACCATTTTGCCCATTTTTTGCCTTTTTGGATTTGTCCATGCAACCACTTTTCTATAGCAGTACCTCTGAAAAAAGAAAAGTCATGTTGGTACTCTTTGTATTTATATTTTGCTTCAACACCTTTGAACTGGTCCAAAGCACTCTTAATATCTCTTAAATCCTCAGGTAAATTGATAAGAGCAAGGCTTGCCATGCCAAGTGCTGACGTGATTTCTCCGTGTTCAATTTTGTCGGGGATAGATATTGCTCTTCTAACTGGTGGTATAGTTTCAAGCGCGCAAAAAAGACTGACATCTTCAGACTTGCCTTTATCGCAACGTTTATCAGTATCAACTGAAAGATTATTTTGTCTTCTGTCTACACTTTTTAATTCCACAACATTTCCTTTAATCACCAACACATATTAATATAAAGTATTTTCGTGAAGAAAAATTGCCTAAATTAGTAAAGAAAATAGGCGGGGTTTTGGAAATTTCCAAAACCCCGCCTATTTGTTAGATTGTGTAATGCCTTATTCGTACAAAGGACTTAATTTCGCTTCTTGTTGAGGGATTTTTCCTTCTTCAATCGGCAAATATACTCTGTAATCGATTACTTCAAAACAGTTATCTATTGCTTCTACAGATTTTAAATATTCCTCGTCAATAGATTTGCTTTCAATCATATCAGCGATTTTTTCAAACCTTTCAACATGTTCTCTGAATCTGTCCGTAGCATAATCTTTCGCCTGCCAAGTCGTAATCAAAAACGGCCAATCCGAGCTTTGAAGCAACAGATTTTCTCTTGCCAACTGGTTAAGCGCTCTGAAAAGTAACTTATCAGAAGGAATTTGCTCATATTTTGAAACAACTTCAGTTATTCTTTTTTCACAAGAGTGAATAATAGGCCACATCCATTCTGTCAAATTATTTTGCCATACGTAGAAGTGTCCGCCTTGTCCCCAAGAGCTTTCAGGGATTTGGATAGCCTCTGTTGGCGGGTGTGCGTGTAAATATTCACAAGCAGTAAGTCTTTCGACCTCAGGCAAGTAGTTGTTTAACTTCTTGATGACCTGTTTAATAAATTCAACACCTTCAAACCACCAGTGTCCGAACAATTCGGTATCAAAAGAAACCATGATAAGCCCTTCTTTGCCGGTTGCTGTTTTATAATCGTTCAACTGATGATAAAGCATTGTTGTGTAATGATCTGAATTTTCGTTAATTTTATTCAAAGCCAAAACTGGATCATAAAGCATTTTATCACCTAAATCAGTCGTTGAAGAAGTTATTCTCCAGTAGTGTGCGCCTGATTTATCATCTTTTTTATGGAATTCTCTGAAACAACCATCTCCGGGGTATCCCTCAGCAGCTGACCAAACCTGATATCCTGCCTGATCATTTCTGCCCATAACCGCAACTTGCGCATCAGGTAACCAGTAAGCCGAATATGTATCATAGCCTGTAATTTCTCTTTCAGGTAAAGGAATATATTCAATATTCCCATAAACCCCAATTACACGACGATTTCCGATTGAATTCCCGCCTTCAATAACATGAGATTCTGTGAAGAAATATTCAATGTCGTTGTTTTGAAGTGTAACTTCAAGTGCAGGACGCCATTTTTTCTCACCATCTGCACCGATATATTCATACCCTTGCCTGTAAGCACATTCAGGAAGCCAAGCTCCGCATGCTTTTTGTCCAAAAAGCCTTTTTGTTGTATCTTGACCGACTTTAAATTGAGCATTTAAGTTGTTATCGGTTGCCAACAACGGTGAAAACCCGTGTGTCGCGCCTGATGTAGTAATTTCAATACATCCAAGATCTTGATATTTTTTGAAATTTCCGATTAAATCTTTTCCGTATTTGTTGATAAAAGTATCTTTAACATTGTTAAACCAATCGAAATAATATTTTGCGAGGTATTTCAAATGTTGGGAATGCGTAACGCTCGGGTCAGGATATCTTTCCAAATCCTTTGCTATTGCTTCTATTCTGTCATCCAAAAATTGAATAAATCCATCTTTTAAATGGTCATCTGTCAACTGTTCTGCCAAAATCGGCGTGATACCGATTGTTAATTTTGCCTTAATTCCTTCTTCATAAAGCTCAGCTATTGCATTCAATAGCGGAATATATGTTTCAGCCATACATTCATAAAGGTTTTCTTCCCCGAAAGGCCACATGCCGGCTTTTCTGTAATAAGGGAGGTGGCTGTGTAACATGAATACGAATTGTCCTACTGACATTTTTGCCTCCATTCTTTTTTAAACGGTTTGTACTTTATTATCTTACAATACTATATAATATTTATATAGCACAATCGGTTATAAAATATAATCCTTTAGAACTAATTCTTTCGAATAATGTTACAAAATTTAAAGATAATTGACACGAAAAATGTCATGCTTTTATTCTTCCCTCATCTTAATGCTTTCGCCAAGAAGTGAAAATCCACCGTTTGAAACGACAATTTCGCCTTTTTTCAAGCCTGATTTGACTTCGGAGTATTTATCGTTATGTTGTCCGATTACGACTTTGCGCTCCTCGTAGACATGCGGCTTGACTTCTACATAAGCAAAATTATAGTCACCGTACTTTTGCAATGCTCCGTTTGGAACCGACAAAGCCTCTACCTTACCGATATCTACAACCATTTCTGCGTACATATTGGGCTTCAAGGTAAAATCCTTGTTCGGAATATCTGCGATAACCTCCAAAGTTTTTCTTTCCGTATCAAGCATGGATGCTACGTAAGAAAGTTTACCCTTTACTGTTTCTGAATGTGATTTGATAGAGGTTTCCGCATGTGTATCTTCAAAAACACCGATAACGTTTTGACCAATCTTAAGTAACGGAGCATCCTTTTCAAAAGCGTACCCGACAAGCCAAATTGTGGACAAATCTGCAATATTAAAAAGTTCTCTGTTTTGATTGATAATCTCACCAGGATTAACGAGCCTGTTAAGAACAACGCCGTTTTTGTTTGAGCAAAGAGTTATGTAAGGATAAATTCTTTTTGTACTTATTGCTCTGTTGATAGTACTTCCGCTTCCGCCATAAAGCGCGACCCTTTGAGCATAAACTTGTACCAAAGTATTTCTCTGAATCCTTAGGGAATCCAAATTAGCTTTGTCCTTGAGCATTTGTGCGTAAGCTACCTGATATTCTGACTTAGAAGAAATTCCCTCATGAAAAAGCGTATTTTCTCTGCGATAATTTTGAACCGAAAGATTATACTGTGCCGTCATTTGTTTTACATTCGAATCGGCATAAATATATTTATCCAAAAAATCTAATTGGATTTGTCCAATCGCATCAGATTTTATCTGGATTAATGTCTGTCCTTTTTTGACAATGTCCCCCGGCTCAACAAAAACCTCAATAACTTTCCCATCAATCGGAGCATAAGTTCTGTCTAAAAGTTTGTGCATGGCTTTAAATTGCGCTGGAATAGTTATTCTTAATTGAAGCAGTTGTTCTTTAAGCGTTTCCGTTTCGATTTTGGCATTTTTTTCTTGTTCTGCATCAAGTGTGATTAGTTTAACTTCCGGCAAATCTTTTTTATCATGCTTAAAACCACATCCTGAAATATTTATGGCTACGAATAAAATAAGTAAAATATTTACCAATTTGATTACTGATTTTTGCATTTATTGCTCCTTTTTTGTTAGGTTTTTATCACATATAATTATTTTAAATAAAAGCGGAATTAAAAATATTCTAAACGCTGTTCCAAAAGCAATCCCGCCGATGATTGTTATCGCAAAAGGTTTTTGGCTTTGCGCGCCTATATCGTTTGAAATCGCCGCAGGCAACAGCCCTAAAATAACAATGCTTGCAGTTATCAACACAGGTCGAAGTTTTTGTACTGAACCTTTTATTAATGCCTCTGTTTTGTCAGTATACATTTTTCTGTGCTTGATTAATGAAGACAAAATTATCGCCCCGTTTTGGATAGAAACTCCGATTGCTGCAATAAATCCGACTCCCGCAGAAATTGAAAAATAAGTATGCGTCAAGAATAAGGCAAATACACACCCCGTAACGGTAACAATTATTGAAGACATTGCAATCAAAACATAATAAATATTTTTATATTCTATATACAAAATTCCTGCGACAATCAAAATTGTTATTGGTAAAATTATTGCAAGCCTTCTATTCGCCTCTTTTTGGTTTTCTGATTGCCCGCTCCATTTAAGTCTATAATTATCGGGAAGTTGCATTTTTTTGTTCAATATTTTTTGTGCTTCCTTTACAGTTGAACCCAAGTCTCTTCCTCTTATATTAAATCTGATTACGGCAACTCTTGAATTTTCGCTTCTGCTGATAACCATAGCTCCGCTGGTTGTAACAACCTCCGTAACATTTGCAAGCGGAACAGATATTCCGTCGGTAGTTTTTACGATAATATTTTCGATTTTTCTGTATGTATTTCTATCAGACGGTTCTAGGCGCAAAAATACATTGAATCTCTTTTCACCTTCAATAACTTGAGTTGCGTTCTTTCCTCCGATAGCTATTTCAATAACCTTTTGCACATCATCACTTCTAAGCCCGTAACGACCTGCTTTTTCTCTGTTAATCCTTATTTGATACTGTGGTTGTCCTATAATCTGATCGCAAGTCAAATCAACTATACCCTTGACCCCTTTTAAAAGTGACATGCTTTTATCCAAGAATTTTTGAAGTTCGTACAAATCTGTTCCATAAATCTTCAAAACCACCTGCCCTTTTGAACCCGAAACCGCCTCCTCAACATTATCCTGAATATATTGGGTAAAATAAGTAGTAATCCCCGGAATTTCAGCCAATTGTTTAGACATATCTTCAATCAATTTTTCTTTGTTTTTATGCCACTTCCAACGCCAATGCTCTGCAAGTTTCAAATCAACCGAATTTTCAATATTACTCAACAAATTCGGTTCTGTTCCGTCATCAGAGGAACCTATTTGAGAAACTATGCTTTTTACCTCAGGATATTTAAGAATAGTTTCCCTTATCTGCTTTGCAATTTCAACCGAATGTGCGATTGTCGTACTCCTTGGCAAAATCGTTGCACGAATCCAAATATTTCCTTCATCAAGATTTGGTAAAAATTCAGAACCCATTGTTAAGAAAAGAACTACGCTTAAAGCAAATAAACCAATAACGGCACCGAGCAAACTTTTTGGGTGATTAAAAACTTTAACCAAAGTCTTTTCGTACCATAACGTTATCTTTTTGAAAAATTTGTTTTCTTTTTCCACGACCTTACCGTTTGGCATAAACAAGGACGAAAGACCCGTCAGCAAAAACAGTGACGACAAAACAGCACCCATAAGAGCAAACCCCATAGTAAAAGCCAAAGGATGAAATAATTTTCCTGCGACACCATTGAACGCAAATATCGGCAAGAAACAACAGAAAATAATAAAAGTGGAGAAAGCTATAACTCCGCCGACTTCTCTTGTTGCCTTATAAATTAAGGCATCTTTTTTCTGTATCGTTAAATTACCTTTGTATTCCGAAAGGCACCTGAAAATGTTTTCCATCAATATAATAGAACAATCTACCAAAATCCCGAAATCCACAGCCCCCATGCTCAATAAATTTGCAGGGATAGAAAATATATTAAACATAAAAAAAGCAAAACATAAAGCAAGCGGAATAACCAACGAAGCTATTAAAGTTACCCTTAAATCCAAAGTAAACGCAAACAGAACAATAACAACAAAAACAATCCCCAAAACAACATTATGCCCGATGGTATTCATTGTGTTTTTGATTAAGACTTCTCTGTCGTAAAACGGAACAATATGAACGCCCTTGGGTAACGCAGCCTGAATTGCAGGCAAATGGGCTTTAATATTCTTCATTGTTTCGCTCGGATTCTCGCCCTTTCTCATAAGGACAGTGCCTTCCGGGATATCATCCTCATGATTTTTTCCGAATTGTCCCAATCTTATCGGAGGACCAATATCTATAATAGCAACATCTTTAACCCTGATTGGAATTCCATTTCGAGATTCTATAACTGTCTCTCCGATACTGTTCGCATCGGTATAAAGCCCCAAACCTCTTATAATAAATGCCTGATTATTAATCCCGACATAATTCCCGCCGCCTGTCGAATTAGAAGCACTGATTGCATCGAAAATTTCGCCCACATCCAAATTGTAAAACCGTATTTTTTCTTGGTTCAATGTAATTCTATAAGTCTTAACAGGACCGCCAAAACTACAAATCCCTATAACACCGGGGATTTGTTTAAATAACTTTTCCAACTGCCAATTTTGGATTGTTTTTAATGTCATCGGACTATAATAATCAGACTGTAAAGTATAACGATAGATTTCACCTATAGCAGAAGAATCGGGTCCAAGTTCAGGTTTCACTCCGGCAGGCAAATCCGTACCGTAAATACGTTCCAAAACCTGTTGTCTTATCAAGGGTGAATTTATGGTAGGAATATCATCAAACACGACTTTTATCATTGAAAGTCCGAATATTGAGGTCGAATAAAGTTTTCTCTCATGCGGAATTCCGTTTAATTCTTTTTCCAAAGGAATTGTTGCAAGACGCTCAACATCTTCTGCACTTTTGCCGGGCATTTTGGTAATTACCTGTACAGTAGGGTTTGTGAAGTCGGGATAAGCTTCTGTATCAAGGTGCTGAAGACAATAACCACCCACAGCCAAAAGCGTTATAGTCAAGCTGACCGAAAGGTATTTTTTGGTTATAAATTGCTTTGTTATTTTTTTAAAAAACTTATCCATTTAATTTAAGTTCCTCATCGTTAACTTCTCTCAAAACATTTACCCAATAATTGTAATACTCTGCAAGTGCTGTTGTATAGTTCATTATGATTAATTTATACGATTGCTGAACAAAAATAAAATCCGTCATGCCAGATTTTCCCACTTCATAGCTTCTTTTAGCCATGTTTAAAAATTGTCTGGATTCAGCCAAAAGGACATCCGTGTAGTAATTCAAATTACTCTGCGCGGTTACAAATTCATCATAAGCCGAATGTAAATTCATAAACGCCTGCTTTTTTAAGCTATCATAAGCCAACTGTTTTTGTTCCACTTGAAGTTTCGCATTTTTAATTTCAGGAGAATACTGATAAAGTAATGGAATATTTGTAATATTGCCCATAACATAAGCCCCTTGAGCCAAAGTATTACTTGTCGCAAGTTGCTGCGGTACAAACATATATCCTGCGCCGAGTTCAATGTCAGGTATTCTCTGTCTTATCGTAACTACAAGATTTTTTTGGGCAACGTCAATATCTTTTTGGGCATTTTTCAAATCAAGTCTCTTTTGAAGAGCAATATCAAAAAGCTCCTCGAAAGTCGGCATTTTTTCGCTTGATTTGGGCGTAAGCAATGCTATAAATTTATTCTGTTCGGGTAAATAATCTTCCCGTGAATCGTAATTTTTAGAATTCAAAAGTCTGTTAAAATTATACCTTGCAACATAAACCTGTGTATTTGCCGAATTAACATTTATCAAAAGTTGATTCAAGGTCATTTTTGCATGGATTACGTCAATCTCAGGTACTGCCCCGAGTTCATATTTTCGTTGAGAAATCATTGCCAGTTCCTGTAACAATTTTCTGTGCTCATTCAAAATTTTCAACATTGATTTTGCCGCGACCAAATCAACATAAGCTTGCCTTACATCCAGTCTCAAAGTTAATTCCGCGAGTGCGACATTACCTTTAGTTAATTCCAAGTTTGATTTTGCCAAATTTTTTCTGGGGCCTCTTTTTGCAATATCAATGGGGAAAATAAGCCCTGCATTGTTCGGGTTATCGGTGGCGGCTTTTCCAAGGTTAAAGAACGACATAAAAGAAGGGTTTCTAAGCCTGTTTGCAGTTTTTATACTGTTTTTTGCAATATCAATATTTAAACGATTTCCCTTAATATCAAGATTATGGCTCAGCGCATAATCAATAGCTTCAGGCATGGAAATTTTTTCATAAGTAGGAATTTCCGCAGAGGTTTGTGCCACCAAAGGTTTTGTCGGCTCAACCGCTTTTTGAATCGGCATTATGGTAAACTCTTTCTGACCTTCGTTCAAAGGCGTTTGAGTTTCCTCTGCACCTGAAAAATTAGTTGATAAAGTGAAAAATATTATGAATAAATATAAATATTTCTTCATTAACGTTTAAATGTCTCCCTACTCTAATTATTTATTTTCAATATTAGCACTAACAAAAAAGAATGTGAAGAATGAGAGTCGCAAGGTCAGGGCAAATTTATTAAAATCATTTTAGGTTCTTGATGTGGTATTATTTTAATGTACTAAGATAAATATCGGGGGGAAGTATTTTGTCAACCAAGCTTTATTTTTTTGAATGTGGAACGCTTAAAAGCCAAAAACATTTGTTTACTCTCAACAAAGATGTAGGAAAACCTTTTGAAGTCCCTGTCCCGTTTTTTTTAATCCAACATAACGGTAAAAATATACTTTTTGATACGGGAAACGCTTTGGAAGTTTCACAAGATGCCCAAAAACATTGGGGGGATGTTATCAGTGTTTATTATCCTGTGATGGATGAAAAACAGTACGTTGTAAACCAGCTTCAAGAATTAGGTATTAAACCCGAAAATATCGATTATGTAATACTTTCTCATTTACACCTTGACCATGCGGGCGGCGTCGGATGTTTTCCCAACGCTAAATATATTGTTCATAAAAAAGAACGGGAATGGGCATTTTCCCTCGAATGTACACAAAAAACAGCCTACATCACAAAAGATATAGACAAAAATATAGACTGGCTTGAACTTGAGAATGAATTTGAAGAAGAATACGATTTGTTTGATGATGGGGCAGTTCAAATTTATCCGACCTTTGGACATACTCCGGGGCATATTTCAGTGTTGGTGCAACTGCAAAATTCAAAATCAATGTTTTTGACGAGTGACAGCTGCTACACGGACGAAAACCTCAACGATAATATTCCGCCAGGGCTTGTTTGGGACGCAGAAGCCTCGATTAAGACAATGAACCTGATAAGAAAACTGCAGGACGAAAAAAACGTCGAGATTATCGCGGGTCACGACCCTTTTGCTTGGAAAAGATTTAAAAAAGCACCGCAGTATTATTCGTGAAAAATGGGGTTGAATTACTTCTCCACCGACACGGAGTCAATTCTCTAAATTTCTAAAAACGCTTTTTTAATAGAATCTTTATAATCAGGTTTTAAAATGCCGACTTCAGTAATAATTCCTGTAATAAGCTCGTTTGGCGTTACGTCAAATCCCGGGTTTATTATCTTCACACCCTCGGCACAAATCCTTTTGCCGTTAATATGCGTGACTTCCTCATGTGAACGCTCTTCAATCGGAATTTCAGCACCAGTCTTGATGTTTATATCAATCGTTGATAAAGGTGCTGCTACATAAAACGGAATATTATGATATTTCGCTGCAATAGCAACTGTATAAGTACCTATTTTGTTCGCCGTATCGCCGTTTGCTGCAATTCTGTCAGCCCCGACTACAACCATATCAATCATCCCCTTGTTCATAAAATATGAACACATCCCATCCGTAATCAAGGTTACGGGAATTTTATCCATGACAAGTTCAAACGTCGTAATCCTCGCACCCTGTTGTCTGGGGCGGGTCTCATCCGCAAAAACCTGAACGGTATTATCCTTTGCATAAGCCGAACGAACTACTCCAAGTGCCGTTCCATAACCTACCGTAGCCAATGCACCTGCGTTGCAGTGGGTCAAGATAGTTGCCGATTTCGGAACGACTTCGGCTCCAAAATCACCTATTTTTTTGTTGATTTCAATATCTTCATCTTCTAATTTTTGCCCGTGCTTAGCCAATTCTTCGACAATTCCTTTAATATCGGAATTGGAATTTTTTATCAGCTCGATTTGTTTTTCAATCGCCCAACGTAAATTAACCGCCGTAGGACGAGAACTCGCCAAATAGCGCGCTTTTTTAATCAATTCTGAAATAAACTTTTCTCTTGATAAATTTTCTTTTTCCAACTCAATAGCATAAAGCGAAACCCCGTGTGCTCCGGCAATCCCAATCGCAGGTGCCCCGCGAACAATCATTGTCTGAATCGCATCATACATTTCTTGTCCTGTTTTAATATCAACGTATTTCAACTCGTACGGTACAACCGTTTGATCCACCATCCGAGAAACATTGTTTATCCATTCTATAGTCTTTTTCATTTTTCACCTCAACACGAAATTTTTTAAATTCCGCCTTTACTAACTCTATCGGACTAATTACTAACTTTTTCGTTTTATCGGCTTACTAGATTTATGCACTCGGGCATTGTTTCATTAGCCATCAATTGCCGTGCTTTACCCCTCGCATCTCCTTTGTTAGCGAAACCTTGGGCTTTTTGTCGGTGCGGTTAAATCCGCACCCTACTTTTCACCTTTTCCCTTTTACTCCATTCATTCTTTGATTTCAAAATCTATGTTTTCGTTTTCTTTTTCTACTTTTTTAACTCCTGAGAGAATTTCATATATATAAGCGGTTACAAGTCCTGCAAATGCGTTCATTAATGCGCTTAAAATAGCTAAAAAGACAACAAGCATTACAAGAACGAAAAAACCCGAGACTTTTAGCATATAAGTTATTCCGAAAGTATAATACCCTTTGAAAATAAGTCCAACAAGTGCTACGAGCGGAACAAATACAATCGAAAAGGCAATAAACGAAATAAACCCGATAATTGCTCCTAAAATTGCACCCTCTTTCACGTCAATGATGCCGATAAGGTCATTTTTTTTCATATAAACTATTACAACGGCAGAAATACATAAAATCAAAAGCATGAATGAAAAATTTCTTACAAAAGGAATCAGCGTTAATAATCCTAGAATTCCGCCCAAAATAGAACTTAATATCGCCGTTTGTTTCACTACTAATTGATTCATTTTTATTCCTCATCTTTCTCGTTTAAAATCATGTTGCAACAAGTTTATCATAATTAATACCTCTAGTGTGGCAAATTGCAATTGCCATGGAGTCCACCGTATCGTCTAAACATGGCAAAATTTGGCAATTCAGCGCAATCTTGACCATCTGTTCGACCTCTTTTTTGTCGGCTCTACCGTATCCGGTAAGTTTTTGTTTAACCTCCATCGGAGTATATTCAAACGCAGGAACCCCACATTTTTCCAGTGCCATCATAATTACCCCGCGAGCAGCAGCAACCGGCATAACTGTCTTTTGGTTTTTAAAGAAAAATAATTTTTCTACCGATGCGATATCAGGTTTATACTTTTCGATAATTATTGTAATATCTTCAAATATTTCTAAAAGTCTTTGAGATTCACTGCGTGTTTTTGATGTTTTAATCGACCCTGAATTAAGCAACAGAACGTTATCACCGTCAAATTCGATGATACTGTAACCAACTATTGCCATCCCCGGATCTATTCCTAAAATCTTCATGCGTCTATTATAACAGTAATTAAAAATTGTGCAAAAACTTAATAAAGTGAAATGGAAAAGTACGCAAGAACCACAAAACCATTAAGCTGTTCAACTATTTTCCATGCCTGATAACATAAAATGCTTACGTATTTTTGCGGACTTTTTTTTATTTTAATCAATGACATAATGAATGGGTGAGCAGTAAAGTGTAAAAGGTGAAGACGAGAACCACAAAACTGTTAAACTGTTCGACTATTAGACTGTTCAACGAATAAAGAAAGGACAAACTATGACAGATTATCTAACATTAACAGAGTTCGTGCCGGGGACAAAAGCTAAGGCACAGGAGGTTAATGCGAATTTTTCAACCCTGAAAGATGCGATTAATCAAAAAGCTTCGACGGATGGAGACAGCACTCAAACATTCTCTGTCGCAAACGCAACAACAGTCACCCACGCCGTAAATAAAGGGCAGTTAAACGATTTATCAACAGATTTAATCGGAGAAATTAATAAAACCTCAACAAAATTTTGTGTAAAATCAGGACACACATCAAATGGAAAATCAGATTTGTTTAGTTATTCCGTGTTAACAATAACGCCTAAAATTGGCGGAGTTTACGACGATTTGGTAATCTCTGATTATTCGGGAACCCAAACAACCATATCTTCGGCTAATACCGTAAGTATGAGCGGAAAACCCAATGGCGAGTACAATCTTTTCATTAAACCGGACGGAACGCTTTATACTTTGGATAATACAATTTACAAACAGGCTGCGCGACCTACCATGCTTGACGGTGATGTTTGGTTTGATACAAGTGTAGAGCCGTTTAACTGTGTTAAATATAACGGAACTACCGACAACGAATTTTTGGATATACCTTTGGGAGCCGTAACAATTTTAAGCAGTGCAATTACGGCAATAAAAAGCTTTCCGTTTAACCAAAATGGACATAATATTACGGCTCAAAGCACTCTTGAAATCGGAACGGATTTGGCGGCATCAATACCCAATTTATCCATGCCTGATTATGCAAACGGGGTGAGCAAATCTTGGGCTACTTCATATCAGGCAGAATCAGACGGGCATTTATTCGCTCAATCGGATTTTGGATTGTATGTCTATTTAAGTTTTGATAACTCCACTTGGGTTTCTTATGGGATAGGAAGATTTGACAGCCAAGGATACGGAGTTGGCAGTTTTGTCCCAATCCCCAAAGGGATTTATTACAAGGCAGTTTGTTTAACCGCAAGAAATTTAAATTTAGTATTTTACCCTTGTTTGGCATCATAAGAAAGGAAAAAATAAAAATGTATGTAGAAATTAAAGACAACAAATTACTAAGCTGGTGTAAAAACCCTTATTTGGATTACGAATATGTAGATATTGATTATTCAACGTTTGCCCCAGAAAAATACAGTGTTTTAGCGGGAGTTTTAACGGATATTTCAGACACGCAAGAATATAAGGACAACATTGCGCAACAGGAAAAAGAGATTACTTTGACGAATTTAAAATCTCAAATCGAAGAACTTGATAAACAGCGGGTACGAGCAATCGCGGAACCTGCGTTAAAGGATTCGCAAAGCGGTCAAACTTGGCTTGAATACTACACAAGTCAAATTCAGGCACTTCGAGTGCAAATTGCACAAGTATAAAACAAGACCACTGCACAAGTATAGAAAATTTGTTTTGACTGCTTTCTCCGAAATCTTTGATTTCGAGAGAAATGTCCCTATGCGGGTTCTTAATTGTGCAGTGGTCGACCCAACAAGATTAAATTGGTTATTGGATTAATAATTACTTTTTTTATTTTTTTGTTACGGAATGTAAATATGAATTTTTTCAATCAGCAAAAGGGATTGGGGTGATTTAATATATTTATTTTTATTTTCACTAGCAAATTATTTTATGTCGCATTTTAAAGCATGTATAATTTTTTGTATTCTATATTTTAGTGTTAGGGTAAAAAAAGTATCAAAAGAGTTTATTAAAAAAAGAAAGGATTAAAAATGAACATTCAATCAATTCAATCGGTTCAGTCGAACCGCTCAAATCGGACAAATCGGACAAATCAACCAATTAATCAACCCAACAGACCTAACTTTGGTATGAAAATTAGACCAGCCTCTTTAGGTAGTTTTGCAGATGGCCTTAAATCAGAGTACAGAAGTAGTTTCTTGAAGGCTATTGCAGATGCATCGGATCAATTTTTAGATCTTGCTTTCTCAAATGGAACAAGGCCATGGGCTAAACTTGATTATGCAAGTGGAGACAATCCTCGTCTTTCTGTTTTTATTCCAAATAGTGGTGCAAAGCCAGATAATGGCATACAATGTTCAGACACCATTGAAAATGGTTTGAACCTAGAGCCACATATCCTTGTAGCACGTATAATTGATTCAGGCAAAAGCCTTATTAGAGAAATACAAGATAGTAATTGGACAAATTTTAACCCAGATAGATTAGAAGAAGCGGAAGCAAAACACTTCTTGGACGTGGCAAGTAAACTAGCTACATAATTAAACAATCATTTTATTCGGTTATAACGAATAAGATTGATTAAAAAATCTCTATTGTATTTCAATAGAGGTTTTTTATTTTATTAACTCACCCTTTGCCCTTTCCCATATAAAATTCCCGTTTTTCTTTGGGAAATTTCTCAATAGAATAGCGGAGCATGGTTCTGGGCATAATCTTGTGATGTTTATCCAAAAATTCATTCAACGGGGTTTCATCAATTTTACCCATTTCTCTCAACATCCAGCCGACGGCTTTGTGCATTAAATCATGTTTATGTGTCAAAAACTTTTCCGAAAGCTCTAAAATTAAATCAAAATCGCCTTTTTTTATAAAATAATGGGTCGAAACAACCGCTATTCTATTTGACCACAGATGATTGGAGTTCGCAAGATTGTATATGCAGCTAAAATCCCTGTTCTCATAAATAAAACGCCCGACCAATTTTGGTGCGGACACATCAACCAAATCCCAGTTGTTTATATAATCTACATTATTCAAATACAGATTAAAAATTTCTTTTTTAACTTCAGCCGAAGATTTTTCATAAATACAAATCAACAAAATCAGTGACACTAATCTGACCTCATGATAAGGATTTTTGATTAAAGTTTCAATTTCTTCAAGCGAGGTCGAATTATAATACTTTTTTGCAACCAAACGAACAGTCGGGACATTAATCCCCAAGAATAGGTCTCCTTCGCCGTATTGACCTTCTCCTGTTTTGAAAAACCATTTTGAATTCGCCACTTTTTCTTCGTTTTTAAGCGATATCATTTCTTCTAATATTTTATCCATGGGATAAATTATATATTAAAATTAAACTAATGGGTTCTTCCGAAAAGTCCATGAAATTGTAATATAATTGGATAAACAACATTACAAAAGCCTAAAAGCTAGTAAAATAGACACCCTAGCACCCCTCGCCCCTTGCGGGAGAGGGAATTTTTTCGACACGAAGAATGAGTGTCAGAAAAATTGGGTGAGGGGTAAAACACGCATGCTTATTGCGAAACCCCTCACCCGACTTTCTAACACTCGCGGGCTTCCGCTCGTGCTGAAAGTCGCCCTCTCCCGCAGGGGGAGAGGGGTAGAATGCTTGTTGTGCCTAGCTTTTAGCTTTACGTATGGACTAATATTAAATCATATTAACATTTCATGGACTTTTCGGAAGAACCAAACTAATGTAAAAATTACACTAATTTCTCACTTTTATGCTATATTATTTGATGGTGAGAATTTAAAAAGGAATATGGACATGGGCAGGATTAAAGTAGCTGACTACTTAGTGCAGGAACTTCATAAATTGGGAATCGAAGATTTTTTCGGACTTCCGGGAGATTACAATTTTAATATTTTATATGCAATAGGCGATAACCCGAACGTAAACTGGATTGGATGTACAAACGAGCTTAATGCCGGTTATGCTGCGGATGGTTATGCAAGAATAAAAGGCTATGGAGCTTTGGTAACTACGTTTGGAGTGGGCGAATTAAGTGCAATCAACGCAATTGCAGGGAGTTATGCCGAAAATATACCTGTTATTCATATAGTAGGCGTGCCTACGACTAAAGCTATTAAACAAAATGCGCGGCTTCACCATAATTTTCAAAATCCTGATTATTACGCTTTTGAAAGAGCGTTTTCAAATGTTGTTGAAACCACTGCCTATTTGGATGAAAACAATGCAAAACAAGAAATTGACAGAATTTTGTCCGTTCTTGTTGAACAAAAAAGACCTGTATATATCGCAATTCCTATCGACACTTGCAAGGTTGAAATAGAAAATGCCCCTGATATTAAAGAATTTAAAAGTGATGAAAAAGTATTAAATCAAGCTGTTGAGCACGCTCTTAAACTTATTAAAAATTCGCAGTCCCCACTGGTATTGGCAGATGTTTTGATTAAAAGATACGGAGCGAGAAAAGAATTTAATAAATTTGCGGAAAAATCTCAATTACCACTCTCAAATTTGCTTATGGGGAAAGGGCTTATTGAAGCAGAAAATAAAAAATATTTGGGGACATTCCTTTCTAAATACGAAAATATAAACGTATACAATGCGCTTCAGGAGTCTGATTGCGTTATTTCAATCGGGGTAATTAACAGCGATTTGAATACTTACAGAACGGGTTTACCGTTTAAGCCTGCTGATTTTATTGAGATACAGGGGACTTTCACTATTATTGAAGATAAAAAATATTCAAATATTTTAATGAAAGATGTTCTAAACAAACTTAGTGAACAAATAAAGCCCAGAGAAACCCAATTGCCGGTAAAAAAACCGAGTTTCGAAAAATCAGGTGTCGCTGATGATACCCAGCTTAATTCAAAATATATATATCCGAGAATTCAAGAATTTTTGCAACCGAACGATATGATTTTTGTTGAAACAGGGATTATACCGCATGGTTTTGCACCGACAAGGTTGCCTGAAAACACAGAAGTCAACACCCAAACGCTTTGGGGCTCAATCGGTTGGGCTACCCCTGCGGCGTTCGGCGGGCAGATGGCAGCAAAAGACAGAAGAACAATTTTATTGACGGGTGAGGGTTCACATCAGCTTACAGCAACAGAAGTCAGCAGTATGATGCGAAATAATGTAAGACCGATAGTAATAGTTTTCAATAATTCGGGTTACACAATCGAAAGAGTTCTTTCTGATGACCCTTGGGATTTTTTCAACGATATTGCCAAGTGGGATTATTCAAAATTGCCTCGGGTTTTTGACGGTGATGCTTGGATTACTCAGGCTAGGACTAATCTTGAATTTGACAATGCGCTTAAACAAGCCGAAATTGAGCAAAAATCAAAAATGTGTTATATAGAAATTTTTACTGCACAAATGGATTTACCCAACTTAACTGCAAAAATTATGGAAAGCATAAAGAGCCAGAATGTTGTAATTACGCCTTAGTGGTTGTGGCTTAAGCGATTTTTGAAGATAAAATGTAACAAAATGTTTAAATTTTTTGCAAAAACGGCAAAAAAAATTTTTGAGAAGTTTTTAAGCAAGTGTATTAGAGTAAGGAGGTAATATTTTGCAAGTAGATAATATTAAAAATTATGGAAATTATAGAACTCATTTAAAGACTATGCACACAAATGCAACAAGTAATACAAAAATATTCGGTAATGTACAAAATATAAAAGGGAACCTGATGGGCTACGCTACTTGTGCTTCGATGGTGCCTTTTGCCGGGAAAATTAATCCTGAAAAAGCACTAAAAAAGCTTATTCCTCAGTTAGATTTAACACAAACATCAGGGAAAATAACCCCAGAGATGATAACCGATGAGATGGCAAAATTGCTGTTAAAGATTGCTCGTGGTGAATCTAGGAAGGCTTATCCACCCTCTTCAAATTCCAGAATAGGTGCAGTAGTATTGACAAGTGATGGTAAACTTTACAAGGGTTGTAGTATTGAACATGGTTTTGCAAAAAATCTTTCAGGTGATAAATATGTTCCCCCTAAACATGTTATAAGTGCAGAAGAAAGTGCTCTTTCAAACATGATAGGCAATCATGGTGTAGGTAAAAATATTGTAGCTATTGCGACAGCCACAAAACAAGGAGCCAGCTATGATTATTTCCCTGTTTTATCTGCTAGAGATTTTATAAGAGAACTTGCTCCCCAAAATACAAAAATTATTCTTTTCAAAAATGGAAAACCTCATTACGATGATAGTATCTTAAAGACTTAAGATTAAATCGTATCAAATCCGGTATAAGGCTGTAAAACTCTAGGGATTTTTATTGTTCCGTCTTCTTGCTGAAAATTTTCGATTATTGCCGCAAAAGCTCTACCTACAGCTACTCCTGAGCCGTTTATGGTGTGCACGAATTGGGTTTTGCCCGAAGATTTTTCTCTATACCTTATATTTGCACGCCTTGCCTGATAATCTCCGAAATTTGAACAGCTTGAAATCTCTTTATAGCCGTTATATGACGGCATATAAACCTCCAAATCAAAACATTTATTCGCCGAAAATCCCATATCTGCTGTACAAAGTTCGAGTCTTCTGTAGGGCAATTCCAATAATTCCAAAACCTTTTCTGCATTTTTTGTCAGCTTAAGATGTTCGTCATGACTTGTTTGAGGCGTTGTAAGCTTTACCAATTCGACTTTGTTGAATTGATGTACCCTAATAAGACCTCTTGTGTCTTTGCCTGCAGAACCGGCTTCACGTCTAAAGCAAGGAGTGTAAGCCGTCATATATTTCGGCAAATCTTCTTCCGCTAAGATTTCGCCCTGATAAATGTTTGTAACTGGTACTTCTGCGGTGGGAATCATATATAGGTCTTCATTTTCGCATTTGTACATGTCTTCTGCAAATTTCGGCAACTGCCCTGTTCCAATCATGGCGGCAGAATTAACCAAAACGGGTGGCAAAATTTCCTCATATCCGTGTTCTTTTGTATGAACATCAAGGAAAAAATTTATAAGCGCTCTTTCAAGCACGGCACCTTTTCCTCGGTATAAAATAAACCTTGATTGAGAAAGCTTAACCCCTCGTTCAAAATCCACAAGCCCTTTTTCTTCAACAATGTCCCAGTGTGCTCTTAGTTCAAATTCGGCTTCGGTTGGTTCTCCGCAACCTGATACGATTTTGTTATCGTTCTCGGATTTGCCTATTGGTGTTGTTTCATCAGGAATATTCGGGATGTTAAGGAGTAAATTTCTTTGTTGTTGGTCAAATTCGACTTCTTTTTCTTCCAAGAATTTTATTTCATCGCCGATTTTTCTAACATCTTCTTGTATTTCGTCGGTGTTTTCGCCCTGTTTTTTAAGCTCCCCGATTTTTTGGGATTCAATTTTTCTTTTTGCGCGAAGTTCGTCGGCTTGGGTTTGCATAGCACGGCGCTCAATGTCTATTTGGATAACTTCGTTAATCGATAAATTTGGGTTTCTTCTTTTCAATAACTCGTTAATTTTTTCGGGATTTTCTCTAATTAATTTTATATCTAACATTTTTTATTTCTTTCTCTGTTTTTGTTGAGTGGAAGTAATACTTTCACACTTCTATATTCTATAAGAAAGATAAATATTTCGCAAATATTTTAGCTCACTCATACAACCGACATTTTTCACTCAGCTAAACAATGCCAGTTCAACCTCGTCAATATGATTAATGGATTGCCCCGATTTAATTTTGTATTCCGCCTGAATCAAATTTTGTTTCAAATCTACCAAATCCTTTAAAGACGTATCTTTCATCTTTTCTAAAGTAGTTTTGATAACAAATTCGTGTTGACCCGTAAGCTTAGATATTTCAAACATAGACAATTCTTTTGATTTCGATTTTATTATAATCCATCTTCTGAGCATTGTTTGGACTGCAGCAAGGATTTCAAGCGGATGCTTTTTTTCCAAAAGTTTTTGGAACTCTAACAAAGCCTGTCCCTTGTTGCCTTTTAACAAAAAATCCGCAAACCCGAACAAATCCTCGTTTGAAATACAGATCTCCTTTACCATCTTTTTCGTTATAGTAGTTTTGGGATACGCCAAAAGTTTAAGTTTTTCGATTTCTTGAGAAAGTTGCCTTAAATTATTGCCAATATGCTCAATTAAGGCTAAAGCCGCTTCTTTTTCAAAGATTATTTCGTGCTTTTTGCCCTCTTTGTTAATCCAGTTTGAAATATCTTCAGTTTTATAAGTCCTAAATGTCGGGAATTCCTGCATTTGAGCTATTTTCGTAATTATTTTGTATATTTTTCTTCTGGAATCAACCTTTTTGCCCTCGTTTCTCGGCAAAATCGCCCTAAAAATTATGCAAAGACTTTCAATATTATTTTCAAGGGCGTTTGAAAGCTCCTCCAGCTGACTATCCTCAAAAGTTTTTGAAAAATAGTCCTCGCAATCGATTACTATCATCAAATTCCCAAACATCATCGGTTGGGTTCTCAAAAGAGAAATCAGTTCGGGGAAAGATGGATTATCGGCTGTTTTGAAATTCATTGATGCGAAATTTTTATCAAGCAGCTTTTTTTTCAGCTTCTTAATCTCAAGTTCAATATTGTAATCTTCATCACCGTAGAAAAAATAAATACTCATAAGGGCACCTCTAAAAATACACTTTTCACGCTTTGTAAACCCCTCACCCCAACCCTCTCCCGCAAGGGGCGAGGGGGATTAGACCAATTTATCTTTTGTCAACCATGGGCTTTATGGTGTTTTTAGAGGTACCCATAGTTTATATCATAGAATAAACAAAATATTTTGTAATTATTTTGTTTCAACAAAAAGATTCATAAATTCTATGTCATCATAATCAACATAGGCAGTTTGCATCATATTTCTACCTGTCTTAATGGTAATATCGTTTAACTGATTTTGTTTTATCAGATTGTAGGGGATTTTAATTTTTTGTCCGTCGCCGTTGACCTGAATATCTGCAATCTTATTCCCGTTAAAATAAATTTCCGGCGGGCTTGAATACGCACTGGCGACTTTATTTTGCCCCATTGATTTTGCCATCAGGGTATCAATACCTATTATAGAACCGACAACAAGAGTTGTTTTTGAACCTGACGGAATAGTTGGGATTTTAATTTTTTTTGAATAAAACGGTCCGATTGTTTGCACCTGAAACTCTCTTGCATTTGCGGATAAATCCGAATAACTGTTGTCGCCCAAATGAAACATATTTGTATCAACAGTAATATCCTTTGGGGTTGATTTTTCTATCCCCATTATGATGGGCTTGGCAGCTGATTTTTCGTTAACTGTAATAGAAAACGGTTTATATCCTGCTTTTTCGACAGACATGACTGTTTGTCCCGAAATGTTTCTGTCCAGAGCAAAACTGCCGTTGGAATCGGTGTAGGTTTGGAAATTTTCTTGAGGCAGAGAAACTTTCGCTCCGCTTATCGGCGATTTCGTTGCGGAATCAACGACTTTATTTGAGCCGGTAATCCCTTCTTTTTCTACCCCTCCTTGAACAATTCCGCAGAATACGGGCGAATTAACCATAAATATTGAAATCAATAGTATTAAAAATTTATTCATCTTCAATCCTCACTTGTTTTGCGCAATTCAATTTAACTTTTTTGGGTAAATAATAAAACGGCTTTTGGAATAATTTTGAGGATACTTTTAAAAAAGTAAAAATTTTATTTGTAATTTGAATTGTTTTTGATATGATTAAAGAGTGATTTGCATGGTGTGGATTTACCGTACCTTAATAAAGATGACAATTTAATACAATACATGCCGAAGTGGCAAGGACTCCGCTTTTTTAATTAATTATTAAAAAAGAAGGAGGGGGGTTAGACGCAGCGTCTACCATGAGCCACAGAAAAGCAACAAATGACAATTTAATACAATACATGCCGAAGTGGCAAGGACTCCGCTTTTTTAATTAATTATTAAAAAAGAAGGAGGGGGGTTAGACGCAGCGTCTACCATGAGCCACAGAAAAGCAACAAAT
>CAISJE010000071.1 GCA_903885635.1 uncultured bacterium | reverse complement strand
CCTCTGCGGCGGCAAGGGATGCAAAGTCTGCAAAAAATCAGGCTGGCTCGAAATCATGGGCTGCGGCATGGTACACCCCAACGTCATGCGCAACTGCGGCATAGACCCCGAAGAGTGGTCAGGCTACGCCTTTGGTATGGGCGTTGACCGCACGGTGCTGCTCAGGTACAAGATTGATGATATCAGGCTGCTGTTTGAGAATGATTTGCGGATGTTGAGGCAGTTTGGGGCGTGATGGAAGTAGCAAGGTGATTTTAGCATCAAACAACAAATCTATCCTGCACTACCGAATGACTTTTTTTGAGCGCATATTATAATTATAAATTTTATCTATAATCATTTCAGTATTAATACCGTTTAAAAAAAAGGAAGGGAAATTAAATTAGCAAAATATTATTTATAAAAAGCTCTGGCTGTTCCTTTAAATAGAACTCTTTCTTAGATAAGATAAACTCTAAATTTTGCTGCTCTCCATTTTTATTTTTTGCCTTTATAATCTCAAATAACAGATCTTGGTGAAAATATTTAACAGTTATACCAGCCTCTTCCATTTTTTTTATTCCATTACCATCAACAGTTTTGTCAGGGTCTTTTAACCCGATATATACGGTTTTAATGCCTGAATAAATCACTCTATCTGCACAACTACATTTACCGATATTCCTATCAGCACAAGGCTCTAATGTTACATAAAGTACAGCGTCCTTTAAATTAAGCTCTGTTACATCAGCCCCAGCTCCCGGGTTACCTTCTTCAACTTTATACTTACGTTTAATGATTTTTGGTTCTATTTCATGAACATCGCATTCCAACAAATTATATTCAGCGTGTCCTTTTGGTTCATGCTTACCTCTAAAAGAAGAAGCGATCACTCGACCCTCATTATCTACAAGGACAGCACCAACCATTGGATCTTTTTTATTTCGACCTTTATCCTCTTCCTGTATTGATTCTTTCATTTCCTGAATAGCGCACCACATGTAATCCCTATCTATTAGATTATGATTACGCCATAAATCATATTTTGCAATTAATGATGATGGGTTTATATAAACATTATACGCTGAGGGTTCAAGGGTTGTAAAACATACTCTGCTTAAATCAGTTTTTGGAATTATTGATAGACTATCATTATAGACTACGCTCTTACTATCCCACAACATCCATTTCTGTATATGTTGAAATAATTTATTATCAGCTACTGAACTGAGATACGTATACAAATTACTTTCCCGAATTGATTTGGCTCTTACCGTCATATTTTTCTGCGCGTTTCCTTCGTCAAACTCTATATCATCAGCTTTATTTGACAAGTTATCCGAAAGTTCACTTAAAACAGCTATGATCCCATCATCACCTCTCAATTTATTTATCTTATCAATAATAAAATTTCTAACCACTACTCGAAAATAACGAGTTGCAGTTTCAACTTTAAGTCGCCGCCGCAATCTGAGTAATTTAAACGCAATAATTTCCTGAGTAAAATCTTCGGCATCTTCATTAGAAAATTTCGTATAATTAAAATTATTATTTCCTCTAACCAATGCCAATACTGTAGCATAAATGCTCTTAGCAAACTCATTATTGTTGCTGTTATCAAGCTTCATCGGTATAGTTTTTTAGCCAAATAGGTAAATCAACATTAAAACTTACTGCAAATGATTTAGCTATCATATATTCACCTAATGTCATTTGCTTGCGTAAATCAATACCATTATCATCATTTATGCTGCCATGCGTAAAACCAGTCAATGTTTTAAGCCTTCTGCTCATTGAATCACTTGGCTTTTTTTCCATTGTACTATCATCCTTAAATAATACAACATGGTCTGTCCAGATAGGAAATAAGGCCAATAGCAAGTCTAAAACTTTTGGTGGATTAATAGCAATTAATGATTGCTCAGAAGGTGTATTAGAATTTGTACTATCATCATTAAGTGAACTTATATAGCTGGAATATCTCTCCCAAAGTCTTATTGCAACAAAATATACTGTTAAACGATTTATGACGGGATTAGCTCCCTTTCCTTTTGAGCCAATTGCAGAAAGAGAGTATTCTTCTGGCTTATCAATTTTATCATCTTTTAAGGTATAAAGTTTTAAGCATTCATTATAAATTGCTTCTTCATTTGATGTAAGGCTTGATCTGCCCTGTTTATTAACTTTATCGTGATAGTAAGAAAGCAATATCCTCTTCTTAAAATCTACCGAATCAAACACTGACATTAGGCTGTTAGTGTTGTCCATAACATTTAATAATTCTGATGTATTCAGTCCTGTTTTTGAAGAATTAATTATAGTATCAATAATTTCTTTACTAAATTTCCAAATTTCAAAATCCCTTTCACATATATTGTTAAAAATTGCAACCTGCTTTTTATATGTTTCGAATCTTTTGGTGGATTTTGAAATTTCATTGTCGATCTTGCTTTTGTCTTTTTCGCTTATAATTTTCCTTGCATTCAATTTTAAAATCTCAGCCTTTGTCAATTCAATCTGACTATTCAGATAATTTAAGAGATATAGTAACTCATTTGGCTTCTTGTAATTTAATTCCAACGAAAAGTCAATAAATAAACCATCAAGTGGAATACTTCTTTTTCCATAAAGAGTAGTAAAACAAAAATATTGGATACCTCTTATATCTTTTGTTGTTTTAGAAAACTCACCATTAAGTAGCCGAATTAAATTTATTAAGTCAACTTGAATTTTTCCATTACTTATCATATTTATAATTTCTTTCCTGTAAACGTTTAACCCATCATTTAAAATAGAATCCCAATCCTTTTTTGTTCTGTGGTTTCTATCAAATACTTTATGGTATGAGCTATTAATGAACCACTCAAAAAAATCAGGGTCCGGTTCGCTTTTTATTGTTATTTTGCTTTTACGAGTGACAGGTATTGCTGCAATGGGAGTTTCATACTTAAACATTTCTGAAACCATACTGCCGCAATACAAACCATAGGAATCAAAATTTACGTTATGCTGATTTATAGGGGAACTATCATGATAACCACTGTTTCTCGGCAGTAAAATATTTCTATTCTCATTCATAGAAAGAAAATTTGCTAATGGTCTATTAGGGTTTATAAAACTGTTAATAATTTCATTTTCTAAATAATGTAAATACGCAGATGGATTTTCCTGGCTATTATCTGTTAATGCATAATCAAAAACAATAAGATCTGGAATAAAACCTATTTCTGCTAATTTATGTAAGCCATATTTTAACTTTACCTCAAGAGATAGATTTCTAAATTCAAATACATCAGGATGGAATTGAAGCCATTTAAGTTTAAAAAAGCTTTCTACCCCTTCTAATCTATCCTTTATCGTAAACGTTTCAGCATGTGCCTGACGAGATACCCAAGGCAACTCTGTAACTTGAGTTTCTTCTTGAATTTGATTTGGCAAATCCGGTACTTTACGTTTCTGGCAGAAAGCATATTCCGGATTATCATCAATCAATAAAACATTTATAGTATTGTTATTCATGATGAAATCCATTTAGCTTCAGACCACATTTATAATATATTTTGTTACTATCTTGATGCTTTTCATATGCCAGCAATATCTCTCCGGTATGAGTTTCCTTAAGCAATAAATGCAGGTAATACAAAGCTCCCCAAAATTTCCTGGGGCTTATTGGTTGCCAATCTTCGTTATATGTTATATTAGTTTCCTTTGACATTTGATTCATAAAATAAAAACAGCATTTACCTGAATCTATTCCGATAATTAAATCACTTGCACCTGTTTTATCAAAATTTCGTACAACTTCCAAAATTAAATTATCGTAAAGCTTACTAAACGGTCTGTTGTTATTAATGTAAGTTCCGATGCTAAGGGAGTTGCATTTGTTTGACAATTTTTTCTTCTTGTCCTTAACATAACCGGTAAAAACATGTTGAATTGATTTACTTATATCATAGACTTCAGATTCTAAATAATCATCATTATTACATACTTCAAAGAATGCCCCATCTATCCTTTCAGTATATTGTTTTGAGATTATTGTAATTAATTCTGAGAGCTCTTCTATTTTTTTAAATTCATAAGCAGCTTCTTCAATTTTAGCCTTCATTTCAGCAGTTAATGTAAATGTGTCTGAGATTAAATCAATTGCTTCTTGTCTTGGTTTCGCTACTAATTTTAATCTATTGCCATAAAAATGAGAAAGACCGTAGGAAGCTGCGATCAAGTCTCTGTCAGCATTACTGGCCTTAATATAATCTGCGTTTATCCTTATAATATCTTTTACCTTCTCTTTATACTCTTCCAAATCAGCTCGGGTATATGATACTGTTGGCAACCAAATTGAATTTGGTAATAAATTAAAATCATTATCTGATATACTATTCAAATACTTTGAAGCTGAATTTTCAGCTACTCGGTTCTTAAAAATCGGAACAGGGAAAGGGAAATAACATGATACTATTTCCATCATTGCATTTAAGCTAACTATAAAACTATTCAGATTAACAGAGCCGTCTATTGTCCTATTAATAATAATTGCATCTTGAATAAATGTGTCAATTAAACTAAAGATTACTTCTTTGGTTCTAAGCCTTATTTTTTCAGCAATAAGCAAAGTATATTGGCTGTACATTTCATAATTTAATGACCAGTTATCTACTGGTTCATTTTCACCGATAATCCTATAGATGGCTAACCAGGGACATCCATTAACGTGAATTGGTACATAAAAGACAGATTTTGGATCTGACCCAATTAGTGATTTGTAAAACTCGGTTTCAGCTGGTCTTTGTTTTGTTGTATCATATCCCAAGCCAAATTGAACCGTATCTATTTTAAAACATATATCAGCAAGAGATGTTTCGCTTTGAGTTAATGGTTTTTCAAAAATTTCAAGTGTGAAGTCAGTATGCCATTTTGATTTGTTTTCATTTACTGATTTTAGTTGGTTGTCAGAAAGCAGTATTTGCGCGGTATAGACTTCATCAATCCTCAGGCTTGAGGGATACCTGATTACTGTAAAAAATTTTATCATTCCCCATTCTGTAGAGTATATTATAGGATTCCCCTTAAAACTTTCAAATACATCATTTAATATTTTACGAATTGCCTCTTTACACTTTAAATCAATGATACTATCTACATCACTATCACTTATATTCTTTACTATATTATTAGAAGTAATTCTTGACGAGTCATTTTTAGTTTTATTATTAAAGGCTCTCACTAAATCTTTATGTAGAAATTCTTTTAGTTTATCTGAATCATCTTCATTAATTTCAGTAACAAGACTTTTTAATTTCTTCGATATATTTCTTTTTTCTTGAGTACCAAATTGAACTGGAATATTAGCGTCATCAAAATTATAAATGTATATTTTGAATTTTTTTATACCGCTTGCTGAACCTAAAATCAATTCTTCATTAACACAAGAGTGCAAAAATGGCAAAGTTATTTGTTCTCTTAGTGGAAGGCTATCAGCAAATGAAAATACAACTTCATTTGTATCAGTTTCTCTAATTTCTATGCCTACGTTATCCTGAAAAAATAGAAATAATCTGTCAATAATAGGGATCAGCTCAACAGCTTCTGTCGATGAGAACAGAGTTATAGAATTGATAATGGAATACCTTATTCTTTTAGCCCGTCCTTTATAGATACCCTCCATTAAATTGCTCATTTAAATTGATAATTTACCATCCTTGAAAAAAAATTTGTTACTTTCCTTAAAATCAGGCTTTTCCATTAAAGCATAATCATGAGAAACAAAGATTACAGCAGTTCCATTTTTCCAGATATTTGTTACCATAGTGACTGCCTTGTTTGCATTCTCAGGGTCAAGTGCTGCAAAAGGTTCATCAAGAAGCAAAAGCTTTACTTTTCTTAGCCTTGCAATTTGTAAGGCCAATAATTGCCTTTGCCCACCGGAAAGATTTTTTGCAAGGTGGTTCTTGTGTTCACATAGGCCTAATTGCTTTAATGACTCTTCAAATTCACCCTTTGCTTTATCATTGGTAGCAAACTGAAGGTTTTCCCAAACTGTAAGTTCATCAACAGTGCATGCTATTGGGTTCTGGTTAATTAGAAATACAATTTCTGAAAGTTGTTTGGTAGCTATTTTTTTAACATCAATACCATCCAATTCAATTGTGCCGGAATAATTCTCAAAACCTTTTGTAATGGCTTTAAACAAGGTACTTTTGCCTGATCCGTTACTGCCAACTAAAAAAGTCCAACTCCCCTTTGTAATGGGTTCAATGGTTAAATCATCAAGTGCCTTGACTGTACTACCGTATTTTCTATAAGTTACAGTCAAGTTTTTTACCGACAATATGGGCGTGTTATTATAATTCATCGCCAGTTTCATTTCTTCTTTTAATTACAAATAGGATTACTACTATGAATGCTGATAGTATTTTTAGGTCAGAAGCCCTGATATTTAATTGTAATGCAAAAGCCCATAGTATTTGATAAAAAATGCTCCCGGCACCAGCACTAAGAATAATATAAAACAAAATTGATATTTTGTTTTTTGGTATTAATCTTTCGCCTATTGCTAATGCAGCCAATGCCACGATTAAAGCTCCCTGACCAATCTTCAAATCAGAGAAACCCGCATCTAAAGAAAAGTAAACACCTGAAATAGCAGCTAAAGCATTATTAAAAGCTAAACCAATCACAAGCAATAGACCCGTTTTATGGCCAAGTATTTTAGATAATTCAGGATTGATTGACGCCCCTCTTATTTTTATCCCATACTTAGACCGGTAAAAAAAATATGCAACTATTGATATTATTATTGAAGCAATTGCGTAAGTAATTTGAAGATAATAGGTACTTAAATTGAATTTAAGTAGGGAAATATTGGAGCCACCTATCATCCTAACAATCACAGAATATAAGGCTGTAACGACAATAATTCCTGCGAGAAATTTATTGATTCGTAAATAATGATGAAGTAAAGCTGTTATACTACCAGCAATAGCAGAAAATAGCATTGCTGCCGGAATAGCTACAAAATAAGAATTAGTATTGCTTAAAATAACACCAAATGCAGCTCCACCTAATGCAAAAGTGCCCTCAATGGAAATGTCAGGAAACTTTAAAAGCCTATATGACAAAGCCAATGAAAGAACAAGAGGATAAAAGATTATTCCCTGTGTAAACCCACTTTCTATTGCATTAAAAATATCCACCGTTATCATTTAACTTGATTGAAAACTGTTTTTGCCTTCTTAATTACACTTTCAGGTAATTTTACATTCATAAGTTCAGCAGCTTTAGTATTAACTGCAATTTCAAATTCTGAAGGAATATAAATTGGGATATTCATTTCCCCTTTTAGAAGTCTATCGGCCAGTTTTCCGGTTGCAATTCCAAAACTTCCATAGGATACTGAACAAGTTGCTATTCCGCCTTTTTCAACTGAGCCTGTTTCGCCTACATAAAGAGGTATTTTATTTTTTACACAGATGGAAACTAATGCTGGAACACTTTCTATAGCTGTATTATCACTAGAAACAAAAAATATCTCCGCCTTTCCAATAAGACTTTTAGCGGCAAGTGGAACTTCGCTAGAGGATGTGGCTGGCTTACTGATTAACTCAAAACCATACTTAGGGCATATACGGCTAAGTTGATCAAATGCAAATCTTGCCGGAGCTTCACCTGAATCATATACTAAACCTATTGTTTTTGCTTTCGGGTGTATTTCTCTAATCAGCTTAATCTGTTCTTCATAAGGAAAAACATCCGATGTCCCTGTAATAGTAGGTTTTGTTTGGGTAAGTGAATCAAGGATACCTGCTTCAATCGGGTCTGTTACAAGACTAAAAACAACAGGGCAAGTAGCTTTTTTAACGAATGCTTGTGCAACTGGTGTAGTGATTGCAATAATTAAAACAGGCTTTTGATTGTTAATTTCATTAACTACTGTAGGTAGTAAATCTTTTTGCCCGTTAAGGTTTTTTTCAATGATTACATAACCATTTTTTTTGTCATACCCATGCTCCAATAGATACGTTTTTGTTTGAGCCTCTACGGAATCAAGCACTGGGTGTTGCATCAAATTAATGATGGCTATTATTTTCTCTGTTTTATTACATGAACTGAGAAGAAAGACAGCCATAGTCAAAATGATAAATGATTTTACTATTGATTTCATATCTTATTAATTTACGTTATGAATGGTTTATACTCAAATACTTTTATTCCGTCTGTATGCCTTATTTCTGACAATTGATTTTGAATTTCAAGGATTCTTTCAGGAACAATTTGAAATGAATTGGCTTTTAATTGCTCAGTATTAAGGATGCCTTGAGGAATACCACCTGTGCCATGAGCAAAATTTTCACCTAACCAACTGTAAAGATTGGTTTGGTCAATTTCCCACTTCGTAAAAAACTCAAAAACATTTGATGTAAATGCTTTTGTATGAATGCCATCAGTATAATGCTTAGTGCCAGGATAAACAACATGAAGCATTGGAAAAACTGTAATAAGCTTATTTTTTTCTTTAGCCATAAAGCCTATTCTTTGCAATGAATCCATAGTTTGTTTATGATGGCTGCCATTGCTTCCGGGAATGCCTAATTGTAAATTGATGAAACAATCCACTTCTGAGTTAAGCATATTTGGAATAACTATATTAAATAGTAAGTCAAGATAGCGATCAGGATTTTTTGTTTTCCCTAAATAAGTAAGGTGCTCAAAGTTTAATGCTTCAACTCCTAAATAAGCAGCATAGCAACCGGCGTTTTCCATTGCTTTAATAATGTAGGGGCTTTTAAGAGATTCAACCCTTGTTTGACAATCCCATTTAAAGGGAGATGTTTCTTTTTGCAATGATTCTAATTTCTTACACAGTTCAAATGTTCGTGTAGAAGAATGTGCAAAAAAATTGTCTTCCATGGCAATAGTATTAAAGCCAAGCAGTAAAAGTTTTCTTATATCATCTTTTATCTGATGAAAATTTTTGGTTCTTATTTTCTGATTTGCCACTGCGCAGAAAGAACATTTCAATGGACATCCTCTTGCTGAAACGTATGTAATTGTATCGAACTTGCCAGAATAACCGTATAGCTCAGTTTCTTTGTAGCTTAATGAGATTAAATCTAAATCTGCTTCTGATAAAAAAGGAGCTATTTTGTTTCTTATAATTTTATCATCTTTTAAGTAAACTAGGTTTGAGGAATTTTCAACCACCGGAAAATCCTTAATAAACTCATAGATGGCTATTTCGCCCTCACCTGTAATAACATAATCAACTACACCAAGATGACTACGAAGAATATTTTCAGGGTCTGCACTTGCATGATGGCCGCCAAAAATAACTGTACAATTTGCATTTGATCGTTTGAAATTCTTTGCAACATATAAAGCGGATTGGTAACTGGCTGTCGTGGTTGTAACACCGACAATCAGGTTTTCAATATTTGCATAATCCAAACTATTAATTTTTACTTCATCAGCTCCGAATAGGCTGTAATCTAATATTTCAATATAAGTGTCGATCTCGTTTTCTTTCAGAGCAAGATACTCAGCCAATGACACAATGCCTGTTGCAAAGCCTTTTAAAAGACCTTTTTGGGGTGGTATAATCAACAGTAGCCGCTTTCTTGCCATTTAATAAGTAGTTTGAATACATATACTCTCTGTGGAAAAATATTTCGACAAGTTTCGACAAGTACGTATTGCGTCTATCCGGCTGTATAATCAAAAATGCCGGTAATAGGACAAACATCAGGCTACCTGTGAGTTCATCACTTTGCTCTGTCCATCCCCTTTTCAACTCTGAACAAGCTCACCCATCTCCTGAAACTTCACCTTCTGCTTGTACTCGTAACTGCTGTCAACCCCAACCAGCCCGCTTTTGATCAGATGCGCATTGACAAAGGTCTTGTTCTCCAGATAGAGGTAGCAGAGCAGGAGGTTTTCTTCGTCATGTTTCAGCTTGTCATACTTCAGGAAGATACGCTTTCCCTTGATTTTTTCAGTCAGATAGCCAACTGCTTTGTCGTGCGTGAAGGGTTCGCTCTTGATGCCGATCAGTTTTACCGTCAACCCGTTGGATAACCTAACTTTTTCAGGGCTGAGTATCTCTTTGACCGTGAAAAACTCTTCGCGCTCGGCCTCGCTCTCTTTCTCTATCCTGGAGCCAAAGGTGAGTTTTCGGGGATCTGTTTTTTTGTCGAGCTTGTGGGGATCTTTGAACTGGTAGGGCCACTGCTCAATGGCTGCGGCAACATCGCCCTTGACCGTGTCGTGCAGAAACTCGTACTCTGTGCCCATAAAATCGGGCTGCCGGGTGTTGAGCTTCTGTTTGGCAATATCAATAAACTCAGGATTGATTTCGTACCCAATCGAATTTCGTTCGAGATTCTTTGCGGCAAGCGAGGTTGTCCCGCTGCCCATGAAGGGATCGAGCACCGTATCGCCACGGAAGGCGAACATTTTAATGAGCCGGTGCGGAAGCTCTTCGGGGAACATGGCAAGGTGCCCCTCCTGTTTTGCCCCGGCAAAGTTCCAGTGGCCTGAAAAGTAGGTGTTCCACTCCTCGGTGGTCATGGCTGAGATCTCTTTCTGCTCTTTGGTGGGCTTTGGAGCGTCGCCCTGTTTTTTGAAGATGAGAATGAACTCGTAGTCAAGCTTGAGAATGCCGTTACGGGGATAGGGAAAGCTCCCCATGATCGAGGCACCGCCGGTGGTGTTGGTTGTGGTGACCTTCTGCCAGATCACCGCGCCCATGTAATCGAACCCGATGGTCTCGCAGAATTTGATGATCTCCGTCCGGATGGGAATG
>CAISJE010000070.1 GCA_903885635.1 uncultured bacterium | reverse complement strand
CGAAATTGACGTACGATTGTGTTATTATTAGATTATTAAAAGGGGATAATTAATGGGTGATATGATAACAATAAAATGTCGTAAGTGTCCTTACGAGCAAACAATATATAGTGGTGCAGGAATGGACTCTAGGACTAGACTATTTTATTGCCCAAAATGTTATAAAATAGAAGAATGTGGTTTGGGCTGGGACGAGATTGACAATGTTATACCAGGTAGGTGCACTAAATGTGGGCAAATGTTGAAGCCCTTTAGCTTTGACGTAGAAGGTCATAACCCCAATAAACAGTTTTGGGATAAAATGGCTATAAAATATAAGCAAATGGGTGAATCTTACAAAACAAAGGGTTCGTACGACCCGAATGATTTTAAAGAAGAAAATAAGAATTTCGGAATGGGCGAAATAACGCCTTCAGTCATTTTAAAATGTCCTGAATGTAAAAGCAAAGATATAGAATACTCTTGGGGCGGGCTTTGGGACTAGGCACAATACATTTTTTAATACTAGCTCATAAATGAAAGATTATAATTTAAAGGAGTCAATATTATGTCAGAAATAGAATCAATACCTTTTGAAGAAAGCTTAAGTATAAAGGCATACTTCTCAAAAATTATCCAATTATCGAAACATGTAGAGGATCAGATGTTGTATTCATTTATTTTGTTTGAATTACTACCTCCAAGTGGTCGGGAATATTACAATGGGACGATAAAAGAAGGTGTAGGGAAAAACTTATTAGATGAAGAATATTTGAAAATAATCATTGAACCAAATTCTTATTTATTGTGGACAAAAAAAGTAAGGGCAGATATTATATTTTTTAAAAATAAAAATAAGGACTTAGGCCATAGTGAGAATATGTTAAATGATATAATTAAAAAAAGTTTTTTATCCTATTTAAGAGCCGCCGAAATTTCAGATTTATGTGGCACAAAAGCATTAGTATTCGATATAATGAACGATAAACACTTCGCGTTTTTAAAAGAGCTTTTAATTTATTATCTTGGTTCCTTAAGCGAAACAAAAAATAAAAAAACATTAAAATACAATTTCGAAAAATTTAAAAAGTTAGCAATGCTTCAATATGATCCGGATTTAATGGAGCTTGAAGATTATCTGGGCGACGAAAGGAATATGAGTCTTACGCACTTAACTTAATTCTTATATAATATAAAAAAACATAGACTCTTTTTATATTATATCTAATCTACATAACTGTTTATAACCACAGAACTTGCACTTGCTTTCTTCACATTCGATTGGTGCAAAGTTTAGGTTGTTGATGTTTTCATACGTGCTGATAATCTTCTCTTTTATGTTGTCATTATCTTCGTTTAAAAGTGTCGTAAAGAAGCTCTTATCGTGTTCTTCAACAAAGATAAGACCTACCTGTGAAACTTTTGCTCCAACATTTTGAATTTCAAACGCGAATTTGTAAAATCTGAGCTGATTCAAATAAGATTCATAATCTTGTCCGTCGGCAATTTTTGTCTTTGATTTTGCAGAACCTGTTTTGTAATCATACAAGGAATAAGTTCCGTCGTTATTGGTTTCGATTCTATCAATAAAGCCTTTGATAAAATAATTCTCAACCGGCACATATTCAAGCTTGTATTCAGTCGCAAAAACTCTTTCAGGAGCGGTTTCCATAAATCTTGGATAGTAATTAACCAAGCTATTAACTCCACGTTTTTCGTATTCAGTTCTTTTTAGTTGTGAAACAAATTTTTGATTACCCAATTTTTTCACAAAGGTTTCATTAAAACTAATTTGCGTTGGATAAATCCCTTTTTCTTTTGCTTCTGTAGTCGCCCATTCAAGTGTTTTGTGAATAGCACTTCCATAGTTTGCTGCTTCCCATTCGCTGTCCATAACCGGGATTTTAATTAAATTGGAATACAAAAAGCTTCTCGGGCAATTTAAATAAGAGTTCAACGAGCTTGGGCTTAATATAAAGTCCTTTAATCGAGCCCTCAATTCGTCCACAAACGCCTGCTGATGGTTGAACTGTGCGACTGTG
>CAISJE010000069.1 GCA_903885635.1 uncultured bacterium | reverse complement strand
GATTGCAATTAACCCTCACCCGACTTTCTAGCGTTCGCGGGCTTCCGCTCACGAAGAAAGTCGACCTCTCCGCAAGGAAGAGGTAAAAAGCTCGGTAAGCTTTTTGAAAATTAGTTTTTACACAGCCTCCTCGCAAGGACGCAAAAAGGCCAAAGGCGAACAAGATTGCTTCGTTCCCTCAATAGTTTTCCACCCAAGAACCCCTCGCCTCGCAATGACGCAAAATCGCCGTCAGGCAGTAAAAACAGTTGAATAGTCAGTTGAACAGTTTAAACGAAGTAAACGGTGAACGGTGAACGTAAACGGTGAACAGTAAACGGTTTTGCTTGCTTTTTCCTTTTTACTTTTTTTCGGGGCTTATTGACGGTGCGGTTGAATCCGCACCCTACTCACCCCTCACCTCTCACTCAAAAAAGACATTTCACCAACTTATCCGTTGAACCTTTAATTTTTAATTCAGCAATGTAAGCTGTTTTGTGTTACGACCTTTTAGAAAAGATTTTCGATGCCTTGGCGTTATGCCGTATTTTTCGATTGCCTCAAGGTGTTCTTTTGTTAAATATCCCGCGTTTTGTTTCCAATTGTATTGAGGAAATTTTTCGTCCAATTCCTGCATGTATCTATCTCTTGATACTTTGGCAAGAATACTCGCTGCCGCGATACTCGCGGACTTGCCGTCACCTTTAATAATAAATTTTTGCGGGTAATCAAAATCCTTAATATTTTTATTCCCATCGACAAGAACAAGAACCCCACCGCCCTCAAGACTTTTTTCTTTTTGCTTTTCCCTTTTTACTTCATTGATGACATTTTCGCAAGCAATTTTCATGGCTTTTAAAGAAGCGTTTAGGATGTTTATTTTTTCGATTTCTTCAACCTCAATACAAACAGTAGAATGAATTGTATTGAGAAAAATTATCTCAAAAAGTTCTTCGCGTTTCTTTTTTGAAAGCTTTTTGGAATCATTCAGATATGAAAGTTTTTCAATTAGTTCATTCCCAATCGATTTGAAATAAACTGCACTCGCGAAAACTCCGCCCGCACCGGGACCTCGCCCCGCCTCATCTGTTCCGATTAGGATTTGGGCTTCAGATTTTTTATCAAATTCAAATAAATGTTTACTGCTCAATCTCATCTAAAATAAATCTTCCAATTTTTCCGTCGCGAAAATCGCATAATATAAACATGGAAGTACGTTCAATATCAGGTTGGGCGTTTTTTACAATCCAGTTTCTGCTTTTTGCGATGTTTTCTATGGTTGGTTGGTCATTTTCACACAAATTATAATGTGCTTTAACTTTTTTGGCATATTTTTTTTCTAAAATTTTTAATAACTCTTTTGCCACGGCTTCTTTTTCGTAAGCGTTCTCGGAAACGGAGTTTACAAACGCAAGTTTTTGAGCTTTTTTTTGGTCTTCTTGTTTCATCGGAATAATCCCCGGAGTATCAAGTAAATCAAGCTTCGGGTTAACCCTAACCCATTGTTGTTGTCTTGTGACTCCAGCCTTGGCACCGATTTTTGTTCTTGAAGTTTTGGTTAATTTATTGATTATGCTGGATTTGCCGACATTAGGCATGCCAACAACCATAACTCTTGCACTGCGGCGCAAAAGTCCTTTTGCCATGAGTTTTTGGATACTCGGCTCGCTCAATTCAACCGCTTTGTTGACAATTTTACTCAAATTTTTTGAATTTTTTGCATCTGAAATCAAAACAGGACAGCCTGAAAGCTCTTCAAGTATTTTTACCCAGTTTTTAAGCTCCTGCTCGTCGGTCAAATCTGCTTTGTTAAGCAAAATTAGGCGCGGTTTTTCGCCTAATAATGATTTAATATTGTTATAGCAACTGCTTAAAGGAATTCGAGCATCTAAAACTTCAATTACAACATCAACAAGGTTGATTTGTTCTTTTAGTTTTTTTTCTGCCTTTGCAATGTGTCCGGGATACCAATGAATGTGCCCGACTGGCGAGCCTTTTACATCTTCATCTGTCATAGTACCCTTTCACTAAGTTGTGTGGTATAAACAAGGATTGTCTCCTCGCCTACCCTCTTTTTTCGATTTTTTCTTTAATACGAGTTGCTTTACCTGAAAGTTCTCTTAAATAGTACAATTTTGCACGTCTAACGTCACCACGTTTAAGAATAGCGATTTTTTCAACTCTTGGGGAATAAACAGCAAAAACTCTTTCAACGCCAATACCTTGGAATATTTTTCTAACGGTAATTGTTTTATTGATTCCGCCACCGCGTTTTTTAATAATCGTTCCTTCAAACGCCTGAGTTCTTTCTTTGTTTCCCTCGATAATTCTAACGAAAACTTTGACTGTATCTCCAGGGTTCAAATCAGGAAGTTCTTTATCTAAATATTGTTTTTCCAGTTCATTAATAATAGGGTTCATTTTGTATCCTTTCGCGAATTGATTTAAATTTAATCAATTTTTTATCAATTCTTTTATATTTCTGATAGTGTCATTAAAATTTATTTTAGTTGAAAAAAAAAAGAAAATCAACTCCCGATTAAGATTTGTTTCTAAACCTTAAAAATCAGTAGTATTCGTTCTTTTCTTCGTTCTCGGAATCTTCATCAAAATCGTTTAAAAATTCTTCGTCTAATTCTTTTTCTTCTTTTTCGCTTGAGTTATCTTCAGCGATTTCCGCCAAAATTTCGGCACGTTTTTTATTGTTCAAAACGCCGGCAACATTCATCATTGCAAGAGAATTCAGTGTAGCGCGAAGTTGGGCACTTCTATCAACAAAAGGGGCGTTGTTGTCTTGTTGTTCTTCTTCACCCTGTTCTAAATATCCGTATTCAGTGCCTTGTCCCATTTTATCATCTTGGGTTTTCGCAGCGGTACCTGAAATATCGCCGCTTTTAAAATTAAAAGCACCGCCGATACCAAAAAACCCTGCTGAGCGATTGTCTACCACTGTTTTACTCTTTCTTTATTTTCTCGTAAATTAATTATACAGTTTTCTTAAGTTTAAGATACTGCCTGAATGTATAAATCCCCTGAATAAATTAGTTTGCTAGTTTGTTAACTATTATTTACAATTCGGTGTTTAAAGTTAATTTTTGCTTCCCAAAAGTTTTTATTTAAATAAGGAATATTAATTTTATTGAGATGAGATGAATAGAGGAGCACAATGACAGATACTTATATCGGTGCATATAATGAGGCGATGGAGGCAATTCGACAAAAGCATAAGCCTAAAAAGAAGAAAGTGGATAATGATTCTGCTTCTGCTTCAAATAATTTTAGCGTGCCTCAAAATTTGTTCGCTAATACGCCGTCAGTCTCTACAAGAACATCATCTCAAGTTTATTCCCAATCGTTTAATACAAAGACCGATTTAGCGGCATTAAAAGATGTCTATAATCCTGAGCTTGGGAATAAACTGGCAAACAACGCAAGACAATCTGCCAATTCTTTAAATTCAACAGGCTGGTGCGCAAGAGGTGTTGTAAACGCTATGGTAAAAGGTGGTTTTGCAGGAAATAATGTCAGGTCTGCTTCTGCTTATCAAATTGATGCGAAACTTGCTCAGCATAAGAATTTTAAAGAAGTGAAGGTGTCTCAAGAAGATTTGAAAAACTTGCCGGCAGGATGCACAATTGTTTGGCAGCCAAGCTCGGGACATCCTAATGGTCATATTGCGGTAACACAAGGTGATGGTTCTGAAACCAGTGATCATATTAACAAGCTTATTGTAAGAAATGGTGTCAAATATTCTGTTTTTGTTCCTGTCGGGGTCAATTTTAAATGTTAAATGAGCTTGCGGAAAAATTAGGAATTTTTCTCGCAATCTCCCTTGTCCGGCTCGCACCCATACCACCGGCTATCCCGCAGCTGGTATGGGTGCGAGCACTTCCAAGGTCGGACTTGAAAAATCTCAAAAAACTGTCATTTTT
>CAISJE010000068.1 GCA_903885635.1 uncultured bacterium | reverse complement strand
TATCAGTGCAATCAGTCCATCTACATCCGAGGATGTATTAATTTGTTTCGCCATATTGGCGTAGTTAAGAGCGCTTTTCCAATCTTTTATCTCCGTATACATAACGGTAAAATTATAATAAACAACAAATTTTTCATTATCATTTGAACAAAGAGCAAGAGCTTTATTTAAAGCATCTATTGCATTATTATATTGGTTTTCTTCTGAATATGCCGAGGCTAAATCGATATAACCGTTGGGCAAATCAGGCGCAGCTTTAATATAATTTTGGGCTTCAAGCATTTTTTTTGAATTAATCTGTTTATCAGAACCCATAACTATAGGAGCAAAAAGTTGATAACTTGTGTCAAATTTGCTTAAAGGAGTGTTTGTAATGTCGGGTATCAATTTATATAAAAGGTTCAAAGTATTTAAATCATTTGATGATATAAGTTGAAAGTCACTTCTCAATCCATTAAATTTGTTATTATTAGTATTAGCTTCCATATACATTAGGTCGTCTTTATTGTAGCTATGCCCCATAATTCCAAGCGCATGACCGATTTCATGCAGTGCTGTATTATAAATCTCTCTTTCAGAAAAAGGTTTTTCAAGATTATTTGAATCATAGAAAAATATGTCCATGCGTTTCAGCAAATCGTTGTTAATAATCGGCGTTGTGTACGCAACGGTATATTTGCAAGAGTCTTGGGTACATTTTTTCATATCGGCAGATGAATTTATGCTGACCCTAATATCCGCAGAATTCTCATCATTGATGAATTCAACGTTTATAAATCTGCCTGTGGAAGCTTGCCATTGCAAAAAAGCTTTTTTAATTTCATCCTGATAGTATTGCGGTGCGGATAAAGAATTTTTACCAATATAAACTTTAAGCGGAAATTTTGTTGTATCCCATTTTAAAATTTTATTGTTTAACGGTGCTTGCTCAATGTAATTTTCACCTGTTTTAAATAAAATTTGGTTTCGCCACTTTGAAATTTGTCTATCGGCAATCAAATCAGCACTATCAGACAAATTCATCTGAGCAACGCTGTAAAGTTCTTTTTGAATGTTTAATGTCGGTGGCAATTTAATTAAAGTTTGGACATAATAATATCTGGCGTCACAGTTTTTGGGGCTAAGTTTTATTGCCATTTTCAGGCTGGAGAAAGCTTTTTGATAATCCCCGCTTTCGTACGCAATTTTACCCGCGTTCGTTAAAATATCAGGAAGCATTTTCCCAAAAAACCAAATAAAAATTGCGGTTAATATAATTAAAAATATTGCTAAAACTTTCTTCAAACGGTTAATCCTTTAATTTTTGATTCAGTACTATACCCATTACCTTTTGTGGGCGAGGGGGTGGGGGAATGAGTGATATTAATCATCCGAAACCCCTTTTTCTATTTCCAAAAATTTTGCCAAAGCCTTGGCATCTCCTTTGAGTTTAAAATATTCGCTAAATTTTTGAGTTGTTTTAATATTGAATGAACGTCCATTTTTATCTTTATTCTTAGATATTAAACCTTTTTGAACAAGTTCTTGAACATGTTCATAAGCGTTTGAACCCCTTAAATCCTTTAAGTATGATTGCCTGATAGGTTCTTTTAGTGCAATAACCGTCAAAGTTTTTAAAACAGCCGGCTTTAATTCAACAGGGCAAAGTTTTTCTACTATATCCATGTGTTCCAGTTTCACTTGTAAAATATAGCCGTCCTCATCGTCGATTTCCAAAGCCCCGTCACGTGAAGCGTAATCCATGATTAGTTCAAGCAGAGCTTCTTCAATTAAATCCGCGTCAACACCCAAAATCTCTGCGAGTTCTTTAACTTTCAAAGCCTTCGCTGTCGTGAATAATACCGCCTCTATTTTTGATTTCAATTCTTGTTGTTCCATTTTTTAACTCTTAAATCCTATTTTAGCAGGTTTTGTTATATCAAGCAAATAATTTATTGCCCTGTGAATTTCTTTATTTTCTTCAGTATTTTCCTTGGCGTAGTTCATAAATGCCTGCTCTAATGATGAAATGCGTTCTGTAAGCTGATTTTGATTGAGGGCAAATTGTTTAAGCTTATCAAAAACCTCAATAATTTGAATGCTTACGGCTATTGCTCTTTTTGAGTTCAAAACACTTGATAACATTAGCGTTCCATGCTCGGTAAAAACTTGAGGTAATTTTCTTTTTCCGCCCCAACTTGAAGTTCCAAATTGGAACTTCAAGTTGTCCCATTCTTCTTTAGTTAATTGAAACATGAATTTTTCAGGAAAACGCCCAGGGTTCCTTTTTACCGCTTTGTTTAAATTTTTTGTTTCAACCTCATAAAGTTGTGCTAAATCACGGTCTAGCATAACTTTTTGCCCACGTATTATAAAAATTTTATTTTCAATAATTTCTATAGGTATTAACTCATTCATTATGCTTGTATCCCTCTAGTCACGTACAGTTCGGCATAAAATTCATCCTGCACAAGCTCGTAATCGCTTTCTGCAGATAAAAACAGTAACGCAATGTATGCTGATATTTTATCCATCCCCAAAAGCGTGAGTTCAGTTAATTCAACCCTATCTTCTCTTTTAAAAATCTGTTCAAGATTTTCCCTTAACCTTTGAACTCCGTCCTCGATATATTCGTCATGGGCTAAATTTATAATATCTTCAGAACTCAAATTGGCATAAGAACGAACCCGCCTTTTTGCACGCTCGTGAGCATTTTTAAGCGATTGTTTTTTGTCAATCATTTCATAAAATTCTAACTGACGAATTAAGTCTTTCAAGGTTACAACACGGTTTCTGTTCAGACGAATGCTGGTACGGCGTTGTAGAACTTCGTCAATTGAGATTACATTATTTTTATTATGGCTGTAATCTTCTTCGGCATTAAAATCATCTGAAATATCAAATTCGTCAAACTGCTCCTCACTCGGCTCAAATTCAACAATATCAATATTTTCCAAGATATTTGATTTTAATTTCAATAAAACAGCCGCAAATAAAAGGGTTCTGCCTGTTAAACGGAGGTTTTGGGATTTCATTTGAAAAAGCTGGGTTAGGTATTTATCGGTAATATCAACAATATCAATATTCCATGGGTTTACTTTGCCTGTTTTTGCCATAGAAACAAGAATTTCAATCCCGTCAAGCTCTTGTGTCGTTGAGTTGGCAGAGGTTAAACTAACTTCTGCGGTATTTGTGTTTGTTAAGCTATAATCAAATGCTTCTGTCATTATTTATCCCTTTTTGCTACTTATTGTGTAAATCCTATTTTTGATGGTCTTGTTACATCGTTCAAATAATCAAGTTGGTTGTAAATTTCCTCTAACTCAAGATTATTCCCTTTTGCATATTTAATAAACGAATTTTTAAGCTCCGTTAATTCCTCTCGCAAATCCTTATGTCCAATCGCCATGTTTCTAAGCTTGTTGAAAATTCTTATTATTTGAATATTAATCGCAATCGCCCTTTCGCTCCTCAAAACGCTTGATAACATTGCAACTCCGTGTTCTGTGAAGGCGTAAGGCATCTTTCTTATTCCGCCCCAACTTGATGTCGCAAATTGCGACTTCAAGTTTTCGTCCTCTTTTGAGTTGGCAGAATGTGACCTCAAAAAATCATCCTCACTTGAAGTCACAATTTGTGACTTCAAGTGTTCGTCCTCTTTCGAGTTGGCAGAATGTGCCCTCAAACCTTTATTTCCCATCTTGAAAGTCACGTTTTCTGACATTAATTTTTCAAATTCCTCTTTTGTCAATTGAAACATAAAGTCTTCGGGAAACCGTTCAATATTTCTCTTAACAGCTTGATTAAGCCTTTTTGTTTCGACCTCGTAAAGCCACGCCAAATCTTTATCGAGCATAACTTTTTGTCCTCGAATGATGTAAATTTTATTCTCAATAATTTCAATCGGCATTAATTCGTTCATAATTACCTTGTCATTCGTCCCTTAGTTTAACCCCAGTAACCCTTGTAATCCCTTTTTCTTTTTGCGTAACGCCAATAGTCCTATTGGCTGATTCTATCATAGGTTTACGCAAACTGACTACTATAAATTGCGTATTTTGTGCCTGATATTTTATCATGTCGGACAATTTCTCAACGTTAATCCCGTCAAGGTGCATATCCACCTCGTCAAACGCATAAAACGGTGCAGGCATGTGCCTTTGGATTGCAAACACGAACGCCAATGCTGTCAAGGATTTTTCACCCCCTGACATCCCCTCAAGCCTTTGTTTTTTCTTATCTCGAGGCTGTGCCTCAATGGTAAGCCCACCCGATAAAGGGTCGTCCTCGTTTTCCAATACCAAAGTGCCTTCGCCGTCTGAAAGCCTGTGGAAAACCTCTTTGAAATTTTCGTTTATGTTGTTGTAAGTTTTCATAAAAGTTTCTTTTTTAAGCTGTTCGTAGCCTTGCATACGCTCCAAAATCTGTTTTCTTTCTTTCGTGAGGGTATCAATTTGAATTTTTAACTCCTGTTGACGCTCCAAAACCTCGTCATAAGCACTCAACGCACGCATATTGACAAGCCCCAAATCCTCCATCCGTTTTTCAAGACGGCTGATTTTAGACGTAATTTCTTCAATCGAAATCGTAACAGGCTCAAGCTTGCTAATCTCAACACCTGAATTTTCCAAATCTTCTCTTGCGGTTGTTAATTGAGGTTCAAGCTCACGACGACGAGCCTTAAACGATTCAACCTGCTCCGCAATTTTCTCGATATCGGAAGAATGTAAATGTTTTTGTTTTTCGAGTTCAAGAAGTTCGCTATTAATCTCATCACGCTGTTTTAAAAGCTCGCCCAGCTTTTCGTTAATCTCCTCGATTTGTTTTTCCAAATCTTCAAGTTTATCTTTTAAATCAACTATTTCAGCGGTATATGTAACTTTATCTTTTTCAAGCGTTACGTTATTTTTTTCTACATTAACAATTTCTTCTTCTTTAGTCTCAATTAGGTTTTTAAAGAATGAAATTTCACGCCCAAATTCGGACAAATCGTTGCTTGCGTTGTTCAGATTGCTATTCAGACGTTTAATTTCGAATTCAACGCTCTCAGTTTTTTCTTTTAAATCCTTCAAATCTTCTTCATTGATAAGCTTTTCGACCCGTTCGATTTCCACCTGCAAGTCTTGAATTGAGCCTGTAACCTCAACGTGGTTTTCTTCCATTTTGTCAAGTTTTTTAGCGACTTCTTCGATTTTTGGCTCGTTCAACTTAATAAATTCTGTTTTTTCTGTGATTAAGCTTTCATTTGCCTCAGAATTTCTGACCAAACTACCCAGTTCCATATTCGCCTTATTGTATTCTGTCATTGTGTTTGAGTAATTACTTCTGACATCTTCCAATTTTTTTTCAAGCGAAACTTTTTTGTTTTCAAGTTCAGAAAGATTTTTTTCCATCTCTTTTAATCGCAATTTGAATTTATCAAGTTCCTCATCCTCGTTTTGGCTGAATTTAAGCCCCGAACGCCTGACAGAACCACCTGTCATGGAGCCTGATTTCTCGATAATTTCACCGTCAAGAGTTACAACCCTGTATCTACCCATTAATTTTTTAGCACATTCTAAGCTTTCAACAACGAGTGTGTCGCCTACGGCGTAGAAAAATGCGTTCAAATATTTATCTTCAAAATCGATTAGGTTAATCGCATAATCCACAACCCCTTTGTCTTTTGGGAGTTGTAACTTTGTCGGTGCTTTATTCAACTTACTAAGCGGAATAAACGTCGCACGACCTGCGTTTGAGGATTTCAAAAGTTCAATCGCAACCGAGCCGACGTGTTCATCATCGACAACAACGTGCGTCATTCTGCCGCCGATTGCAATTTCAAGTGCGGTCGAATATTCTTTATCAACCTTGCCAAGCTTAACCAAAGGTGCGTGAACCCCTTTGAGTTTAGCACTCATAACCGTATCAATCGCACGCCCGAAGTTTGCTTCTTCCGCCGCAATTTTTTGTGCTTCCATTGAGGAGATTTTGCGATAAGCCATCTGAATATTATAATTAAGGTCTGAAACCTCATTTTTTGTTGTGTCTAAATCATGCATGGCGTTTTGTTGGATGATTTTTAAATCCTCCATCTCACGTTTTAATTCAACAACTTGAGTGTTAAGCAAATCCTTATTCGAAAAGAAATTTTTCTTGAAATCTGTTAATTTTTCAATCTGTTCTTTGGCGTCAGAAACCTCTTTTTGCAAGCTTTTTAATTCACTTTCAAGCGGTAATTTTTCTTTGATTAAATTATTTTCTTTATCTTGTAATGTTTCAAGATTTTTTCTTAACTGGTTGCGTTTTTCGATATGTTGATCGGCGGTTTGATTTAAGCCGGTCATTTCTTCTAAAATCCGTTTTAAATTTGCTTTTTGCAACGCAATATTTTCTTCAATCCCCTTGATTTCATCATTTTTAAGCTGAATTTTCAACTCGGTATCGATAATTTTTTTCTTTTGAACTTCAATCCCGTTTTTGGAGTTTTCAATCCCCTTAAGTCCGTCTTGAATTTGTTTATCTGCATAATTTATTGCGGATTGCTTACGCTCAATCGCACCTTTTGTTTCTTCGGCGAGTTTTTTAATCTCGATTTGTTGGGCTTCGCCCTTTTCCTTTACAAGCTGAGAAATCTCCTGATATTTTGATTTAATCAGCGTTAATCTTTCTTCCAAATCCTTGTGTTTAGCTTCTTCCTGCTTTTTCTTTTTCGTGAATTCAAGAATATTTTCATGAGCTTTTTCAAGGTTACGTTTGAGGTCAAAAAATTTAACGGTGTTTATTTGACCTTCAAGCGAGGTTTTTTCTTCTTTTAATTTTTGGTATTTTAAAGCGACTTCGCGTTCTTCTTTCAACTGCTCAAGCCTTACGTCGACTTCGCTCAATATTAATGAGGATTTTTCGACACGTTTTTCCACAGTTTCAAGCTCGTTTGTTGCCTGCTCTATCCGACGGTCAAAATCAGCAATTCCTGCGATTTCGTCAATAATTTTTCTTCTTTCGTTTGAAGAACAGTTAGTAATACTTGTAACATCCCCTTGCATCATTACATTGTAGCTGTTTGGGGTAATATTGTGTTTTTCCAAAAGGGTATGGATTTCAGTCAGGGTAACGATTTTATCATTCAGATAATAAATACTGTTGTAACCTTGAGAGGATTTTTTTATTTTTCTTGAAACAGAAAAGTCCTCTCCGTCCTCTGTTTCGGAGAAAGTAACTTTGACGAGTGCTTCGTTTCTTTTTGTGTGGGTGGAAATAAGATGAAACAGCTTTTCTGCCCTCAGCGTTCTTGAAGTAGAAAGCCCGAGTGCAAATAAAATACTATCAATGATATTACTTTTACCGGACCCGTTGGGTCCTGAGATTGTCGTAAACCCTTTTAACAAAGGAATATCAATCTTGTTGGCAAAAGATTTAAAGTTGTCAACTTCTAACTGTTTTATGTACATGCTTTTTCATACCCGCCCGATATCTAGTACCTTTTATTAAACCGCAAATAAAAGGACATGTCAAAATGATTAAGAAGTTTTAAACGCCTTTCAGCAAATCATTGATGTCAATATTTAAGCTACGTGCAATATCAACAATTTTTAGAACTGTAGAATGCAT
>CAISJE010000067.1 GCA_903885635.1 uncultured bacterium | reverse complement strand
TTCAACCTCCATACTCTCCTGATTTAAATAAAATCGAAAAGTTTTGGGCTTGGCTAAAGAAACAATTAAGGTCAGCATTGAAATTGTTTAACACATTGTATGAGGCACTCTGTCATTGTTTTCAACTTAAATAACTATATTAACGTTTTTGAAAAATAAGGTATCGGAATCCTTTGTCAATAATCTTTTTTTGAGTGTAATTCTCTGCAACAAAGTGGCAAAACGAAAAGGCATAATCGTTACAAATGTGTTCAAAATAGTAGTCTTTGGTATTCCAATTGTTGAAAATTATGTATTCAGGCTTTGTCTTTTTAAAATGTTCAATCAATTTATTTTCGCCGAATGTTTCCACATAAAGCGGAATTAGCGAATTGTAATAGTTATCCGATTTACGATTTGTTAGAAAATTTATAAACGGTCCCTCCGGAAAAATAACGACTGTATCTGTCTTTTGGGTGGTTTTATTTATATAATTAATCAAGTCCTGAGTTGAAGATGCCAATTCTTTTGAAGAGTAAATTTGCCCTCGCTCGCTTTTTATCGGGTTGTTTTTTATATTTAGCGAAGTCAAATTTTGCCACCCCAAAATCACTGCGACAACTAGAAAATATATTCCTAAAGCGTTTTGATTTATATTTTCATTCTCAAATCTTTTTGTAATTACTGCCAAAACAGTTATCAGCAAGAAACTTGCGAAGAAAACACCGTAGTTTAAGGTCGCAAGTCCCCAAAAAACTTTTAAATCAATAGTTATACAGCTGAGCACAAGGATTAATAATTTGGGGTTTTCTTTTAAGGCTTTAAAACTTACTAACGCCAGTATAAAAGTAAAAATCGGCAAAAATACAAACGAGGCAGGATTTATTGAAAATATCATCAAAAATAATGCAAAAATAATCAAGCTTATTGAAAAACTTCTTTTTTTAATCGCAAATCCCCAAAATAAAAGTCCGAGAGGGATAATAGTTTTTATAAAGTTCAATATAAGTACGCCAAATGTTCGTTTATTAAAATATACGCCCTGCATGTGATAAAAATATCTCAAGGTTTCGGACTGTGCCATTCTTTTTATGGTTAAAGCCGTTAGAACTAAATCTTTCCACTCTAATCCCTGCAAAAACAAGATTCCGAAACAAAAAATCGGCATAAATACCAATGAAAGAATTGTGAAATAGTATTGTTTAAGCTTTAATGGCTTGATTTTTAAAACTGCGTACAAAATTACCAATAAATAAGGTAAAAATTCGTATTTGCTTGTTATGCAAACCCCCGCAAAAAAAACGCTTAAATAAAGGGAGTAAATTTTTTCAGGATTTTGCTGATATTTAAAAAGAAGCCAAACGGAAGCTAAGAAAGTCACAAAGCCGTATAACATCGCGTAGGAATAAGGAAAAATAAAATTGAACAGATTTGAGTTTAAAACTCCTATTGCAATTGTGAAAATTGTGATTGCAAAGCTTAAAAATCTCGATAAAAATTGTTTTGAGATTGTATAAATTAAGCTTGCTATACAAAACGCACATACGCATCCTGCAATATAAAGAACATTCAAACTTATTCCGAATACTTTGAATAAAAACGCATTAAACATATATGAGAACGGTCCATAAATATTGAAAATATCTTTATATAATATTTCTCCCGACAAAATTTGGGTCGGATAATATACTTCTCTGCCACAATCAATTAACAGATGTCCATGGTGTGCGTAAGTAGGAATTATAGCCAAAAACAAAATAATCCATATAAAAAATAAATATTTTAAATCAGTATTAACTTTTTTCATATATTACCAAAATTTAACAAAAACGAAACAAAAAAGCAATTTTTAGGTGAAAAAAAACTTTATATAGATGTGTATAAGGAAAGGTTATTTTTATGGGTACGAATTCATTGGATAATTTGGCTGCTAATAATATTATTAATTTTGATGCAGATGCTTATGTAAAGGGAACAACGCCAAGATATGCAGGCAATCCTGATGGTGAAGAACATTATTTACCGTTTGATAAACCATTAATGCCAACGCCTACATCTCAATATGGTATCAGCTCGGGGCCTCAATTACACGGAGAACCATCTAGGGATGCATTTATCAGCCGTGGCGAAGAACATAAATCTCAAGCACTCCCATGGTCAGAAATTTTAACGATAGGTTCTGTTTCTGCCTTGGCGATAGCTGCAGGCATTAAAATAAAATCTTTTTTAGAAAGTAAAAAGATTAAAAAGACTAACAATAAAGGTTTAGTTGAAACAATTAAAGCAAAGGTAGCATCATTCCCTAAGCCCACAAAACTGTTTACAGAAGCAAAAACATACATCAAAAACCTTCCGCCTTGGGGTAAGGTTACAGGCGGAATTGCAGCGGGACTTGCAGTTTTGTATGGAATTTATAAACTAACCTCGGGTAAAGCAGGTCCAGAAGCACCCCGTCAAGAATGAGTCTGTTGCTTCCAGTGTAAAGGGTAAACTGTAGGGCGGGATTGCCGTCCCGCGAACATTAGTAAAAGGTGCGGTTAAATCCGCACCCTACTTTGCTTATATAAGCTTCAATGTAATATTATTTTTTAGGTTTTGAAACTAAAGATGTGTTAACAAGTCCATTAAGCTTTATTAATTTTATTCTCTCTATTGAGGATAAGTCTTTTCGCGTTTTTAAAGAATGCAATTGATTAGATAAATTCTGTTTTAATTTTTCTTCAGCCTTAGATAATAATTTTTGTACTTCAAGTAGTGACATTTTTTTTATATATTCCTCAAAGCCACCTTGAGGTCTTCTTGCCATAGCGCTACTTAATATTAAAGTTCCTTTTTTACGTATTCCATAGTTGTTATAAATATCCGATAGGTTTCTTGCAGCCTGTTTAACACGACCAATATGCCTTGATGCTGTAAAGTTCACATTCTTGTTTTTTAAGCTATTCGGCGACGATTGATTGATTGATTGATTGTAATTCCATTTAAAGGCTCCTTTAGTAATTTGTATTCCAATGCTTAAAAACCTGTGAAAAAAAAAGTTGCTACGTTTGAATAAAATTATTAAAAAACTGTTACATTCTATTTTTTTAGGTATAGTTATTTAAGTTGAAAACAATGACAGAGTGCCTCATACAATGTGTTAAACAATTTCAATGCTGACCTTAATTGTTTCTTTAGCCAAGCCCAAAACTTTTCGATTTTATTTAAATCAGGAGAGTATGGAGGTTGAA
>CAISJE010000066.1 GCA_903885635.1 uncultured bacterium | reverse complement strand
TTTTGCATGCAAAACAGACATCAATTCCCTTTCTTCTGATGATAAATGTGTGTACTTCTTTTTCATGTGAACACCTTCCTTTCCTCATATATTTTATATGATTTCTTTTTCTAGGTGTTCCACTTACTTATTGAACTTGCAACTGAAAAAAATGTAGCTTTTTATTACGTAAAAAGAGGAAGTAATAGTTCTGAAATAGTAAATTTCCCAGAAAAATTGCTAGAGCAAAAAGCTGAATATTCATTTTTATTTTATAAAATAAAAAAATATATTGAGCATCAAGATGAAGATGAATATATTGTTGGGCATTTCTTAAGACGTTTTATGGAAATTTTTATTTCTTACAAAAATCCCACAAAAGGCGATGTGAAAAGCAAATTAGATGCAATTATTAATAGTGATGCAAAATACAAAGATAATCAGACTTTGCAAGATGCCATATATAAAGTCATTAATAATGAAAGTCATACTTATATGACTAATGAGAGGCTCAATAGCGGAAATTTACTTAATACTGCAAACTCTGTATTGAATTTTATAAGCCTTGTTGATGCAACGCATTATTCATTTCTTGAAAAAAATTATGTTTAAAAACCTACATAATAATTTTTATTTTTACATGGCTACTGTTTCCTAAAAACAATTTTTCTGCTAATATTATTGACAGAAAATCAAGGAATAATAAGAATGATATTTACTTATGATGAACTGAATAACCAAAAAGAATCCGGCATCAAGCTTTCTTGGGCGGATATTTCTGAAGAGCAATTACGCAAACTATATGTGAGTGAAAAGATCCCTATTATTTTGATTGCACGTTTGTATGATATAAAAAAAACTCAAATTAGTTATAAATTGAAAAGATTCGGAATTAAATTTAGGGAAACAATTACAGATAATTTGATTGATAATGTTTCAAAGAATACGAATGAAACAATGAAGAAAGTTTTTTTCGACAATTTTGATATTGATAAATTCTCAAAAATTATTACTAATTATGCGTTCAGAAATGGACCCGTTGAAGATATTCACGCAAGCGGAAAACTGTCGGAAGAAGATATGATGACATTAAACAAATATATGGTAAATCGTATCGCCGGAATTCTGCAATTAATTAAAAATGAACAATGGTTCAAGCTTGTTGGATTTATGGAAACATACAAGCTGTATGGTGAATGTGGTGCAAGTTGGGACAAAGCTGAGCCTGATATTAAAGAAATAGACAAGTGCTTAAATCTTATCCTGCATTAATTCCGGTTCCATTAAAACCGCTTATAAAATATCTAATCTACATAACTGTTTATAACCACAGAACTTGCACTTGCTTTCTTCACATTCGATTGGTGCAAAGTTGAGGTTGTTAATGTTTTCGTACGTGCTTATAATCTTCTCTTTAATATTATCATTATCTTCGTTTAAAAGTGTCGTAAAGAAGCTTTTGTCGTGTTCTTCTACGAAAATCAAGCCAACTTGAGAAACTTTTGTTCCGATATTTTGGATTTCAAACGCGAATTTGTAAAATCTAAGCTGATTCAAATAAGATTCATAATCTTGACCGTCTGCAATTTTTGTCTTTGATTTTGCAGAACCTGTTTTGTAGTCGTACAATGAATAAGTTCCATCATTATTGGTTTCGATTCTATCAATAAACCCTTTGATAAAATAATTCTCAACCGGCACATATTCAAGTTTATATTCAGTCGCAAAAACTCTTTCAGGTGATGTTTCCATAAATCTTGGATAGTAATTAGCCAAGCTGTTAACTCCACGTTTTTCGTATTCAGTTCTTTTCAATTGTGAGACGAATTTTTGATTGCACAATTTTTTCACAAAGGAATCATTAAAACTGCTTTGCGACGGATAAGTTCCTCTTTCTTTCGCTTCTGTAATAGCCCATTCCAGCGTTTTGTGAATCGCACTACCGTAGTTTGCGGCTTCCCATTCGCTGTCCATAACCGGAATTTTAATTAAATTTGAATACAAAAAGCTTCTCGGGCAATCCAAATAAGAGTTCAACGAGCTTGGACTTAATATAAAGTCTTTTAATCTCGCCCTCAATTCGTCCACAAACGCCTGCTGATGGTTGAATTGTGCGACAGTGAATGATTTAGCCACCTCGATTGAATACTCTTCGTCACTCATCTCGTGGTTGTGTCTTTCGAATAAATCCTCGCGCTCGGTGATAGCCGAAAGATAACTTGTCAATTCCTGCGACTTACCGTCAATTATATTCGAGAAAGTAAGGGATAAAGAATGCTTCGCCCTAGTAACCCCAACAAATAAAAGCCTTAATTGCTCGGCTTTTTTAGCATCTTCTTCGCTACCGGGGAAGATTGTTTTTTCTATCGGCAAATCCATAGAGTTCGGCGTTCTTTGCTTCTCCCAATTTTTAGCAAGCAAATTCGTTAAATATACATATTCAAACTCACGCCCTTTGGAGCCGTGCAATGTCAAAAGCTGAACCGCATTTTGAACATAATCGTCTTTGTCTATTGTGATTAAAATTCCATCATTAAAGGCCATATCAAGATGTGCAATGAAATCTTGAATAGTAGCAGTGGTTTGTAGATTACTAAATGATGACGCTTCATCGACAATTCTTTTTATGGCAAAAATGTTTTCAATCTTGTTGATTTTAGATTGAAGGAAGTATTCAAGAATGCCAGTTCTATTGATTAGCTCAATTACTATATTTTTAAGAGTTTCGATCGATTTAATTTCTTGCAGGTCATTGTAAGTCTTAATAAAATTAGCAACCTTTTCTTTATCAGCCCAATCTCGCTCAAGATTTAGCTTGATATTTGATATAAAATCCTTGTGATTCAATCGGTTTTGATTCAATAAAAAATTGTAATCTGCTTTTTCAAAATCAAACGGCTTTGATAGCAACAGCCCGAATAACTTGTCAGCGTACAATTCATTATTCTCAAGTGCTTTCAAGTAGAAATAAGTTATAATTGAAGGCTTCAGTGTGAAAATGCTTTTGCTTGATTTAATCTGAAACGGAATGTTTTTAGCTTTTAAAAGGTCTGCAAATATTTCCAACTCGCCGTTTTTTCTTGTCAAAATAGCTATTTGTGACAAATCAGCTTCGCCGTCATCTGTTATCGGAGCCAAATTCGAATTGATAAGTTTTTCTATTTCCTCAACTACGAAATTGTTTTCCTGTTTAATATCCCCAAATCCGTGGATTTGAACCTTTTTGTTTTGACTATTAATTTTTTCATTTTTTGCCGTAAGCTTTTTAGAAATATTGTAATTCTTAAATTCAGGATTGAGTTCAAGCCTTGTTTTATCCTGAGAAATCAGTTCATAACTCACATCAAGAATAGTTTGGGTAGAACGATTATTTTCACTCAGGCAGATAACTTTTGTTTCAGGGTATCGGATTAGGAATTTTTCAAGGTTATCTGTTTGAGCACCTTGGAATCCATATATTATCTGATCGTCGTCTCCGACTACAAAAACATTCTCGTTATTAGAACCCTGTGCTAATTTAAACACAATTTGGTTTTGCGAGAAGTTTGTATCCTGATATTCATCAACAAGAAAATATTTGTAACTTTTCGCCACTTTTTTCAAGAAGTCTTCATTGCTATCAAAAGTTGTAAGCACAAGGTTAATCATATCGTTGAAGTCGATAAAATTATTTTGTTTTAATTTTAAATCGTAAATCTCATAAATAGCCCAAGC
>CAISJE010000065.1 GCA_903885635.1 uncultured bacterium | reverse complement strand
GCGGATGATATATACAACACGTCAGTTGATAAAACGAGTTGTATGGCAATATTATATGATGTAAATGGTGCAAGCATACCAAATAGGGTGGGGGCAGATATACAAACATTAAACGCGAGTGTATCATCGTGTGATATACGATTAGGCTCACTATGTGTGGCTGCGGGTGACACAACGCCTTCTCCAATAAATACTTGTGACAATCAGCCCGATATAGTATGGGATCCATATGGTTCAGCGAATGAATGGTGTGCCAATAACTATTGGGCAGGGGCAAAGAAATCATGTTCTGCTCAGGGCATGAGAGTGCCTACCAAAGATGAACTAAACACAATCTACACAAACAGAGCCACCATCAGTGGACTCAATAGTGCCGCTGGCTACTGGTCCGCCACTGAGTCCACTGCAACTAACGCATTGTACCAGTATTTGCCTACTAATTGGTCTGCGTACGACCACTCCATCTACAAGTCCTACGCGGGCAATGTGCGGTGCGTCAGGTAGGGTTGAACGGTAAACAGTGAACAAGAAAGCCCAAGGTCGCTCTAATATATAAATATTTATGCAGGAGGGATTGTAATTAATATCTTTTTTGCAATAATAAATAATATTATAAAACCTGAAAAGGAGACTAATTATAAAAATAACTCCAATATTTTTTTATACTCCGCAGAAGAAAAATCAAAAAAACTATGTGAGTTTTTCATCAAACCTACATAGTTCTCAAGGCATAACTTCTAAAATATTCCCCGATACTTCAACGCAAACACAAAAACTTTCCGAATTACCTTGGATTAAAGACAAAACCATATTGCAATCAATCAATTATTTGCACAATTTAGAGTTTGATGTGAATGACGTTAAGTACATTCAATCTCTTAATATAATTTTGCCTGTTTTAAGCGGAGAAGAAGCAATAAATTTTGTTAAAAATTCGCAAATAAATATAAAATTTGCTCGATTGCCCTCCTCGAATATCCATGCTCAATACGATTTTGGAAATAATTGTATAATAATTAATGAAATATACAAAAACACTAAAAATCCTGCAGAAATTTTAGCAATTTCAGAAGCAATTCTTCACGAAATAGGGCATGCCAAAGATAAGGACGAAACAAATTCAATACAAGAAGAAATTGAATGTCTTGCCCTAAACACACTAGCACACCGAATATTTAACAAAAAATTCCCAAATATTTTTGCTAACACTAATTCTCCAATAGTAAAAAATGGCGTTTGTATTTATTCAGACCTGTTCTTTGATGAAAACCCTTTAAAATCGCCTCTAATAGTTCGTTTAAAGCAAAAATACGGAGATTTGCCGGCAGGAGATTTTAAGCACCCACCGAATACAATAGCACTAAAAGTTAAAGACGGGTAACATTAAAAAAACAAAAAACTTTCATAATAATTTACATGTTTTTTGCCTATTACTAGCAATTTTTGACATTCACATGTCTTATATAGACTAGCATTAGTAAGCTATTTATGTTATAATGTATATGGATAAGATAATATTTTTTTTATATATAGTAACAAAGGTAAGGAGAATGTAATGGTTAGTCTGGCAAAATCTACAAAAACTAAAGAACAAAAAGTTAAACCAAGGTTTAATGATGAGTTTGAAAATTATTTAAAGAAACAATGTTTAAAAACAACGTTCAACGGCTTAGAAATTGAAACATTTTCTTGGTACAAAAAAGTGCTTGGTCTTTTATAGACAAAATTAATTATCGCTTAGATTATAGAAAAACCCGACAGCTCAAAAGGCAGTCGGGTTTTTTATATAGAGTATCATTATAGGCAGTAGAGGGGGGGGGGGGGGCAAAATTTAAGATATTTAATAAAAAGCCAACCTTAATGGTTGGCTTATGTAAAGAAGTAGAGTGGCTTAATTAGTTTAAACTGAAAAAGTCAGGTTTTTAAAAGCCCTTTTGAATTATTCAAAAGGGCTTATTTAATTGTTGATATTTTTTCTAAATATTTTATTTTTTGTATCTTTTTCTTCCTTCTTTTTACTTTTAACTCATCGCTACCTTCAAATTCCTTGCTATTAATCCCATTCTTATCCAAATGGTCTCTTCCTTGTAGCGGTTTCGGTCAAATCCGTATTTCCGCTTCAATAACGATATGTCCGCCTCTATTGAGTTTCGCTCTCGGCACAGCTTCTTGTAATATCCTTCTTTCGTGTAATAAGGTTTACTCTTGCCTTTTGGTGCTATCGCTATCTTTTTTACTCCCTTTTCTTCTATTTCTTTCACATTCTTTGCACTGAAATATCCTCTGTCACCAGCTGCCGCCGTAGGCGGCTTACCAAATTTTTCTTCCCAAAAATCTACTGTTTTAGGCATCAATCCCGTATCTGATAAATTCTCATTGTCTATTTCCTGCAAAAACAATCCTTTCCCCTTTTTTACCAAATTAACTTTTGGTCCAAATTCTACTTTGTTGGGAAATTTACCTTTTACCATAGGGCGAATTTGGGGTCTGTGTATGCTTACTATTCTGTGCTTTACCTGTTGTTTTTTTGCGACTTGTTTTTGTTGTTCAAGAATGTGTGCTATTACCTCTATTTCTTTTTGCACTTTTGACGGTACTTTTTGTATCTTTTGTGCAAGTTCTTTCACTTGGTTTAAATTCCTATGGACAAATCTTATTAATTTTTTTTGTGTTTTTATTCTTAACTTTGTTCCTTTTTTTCTGAATTTAATAAAATTTAAAAATGCTTTCCTTGCAACCTTTCTGTAAGTTCTCGGTTTTTGTTGCTTTAGTTTTTCACAAAATTCATCTACAAATTTTACCAATTTTCTTCTGGCTTTTTCCAACAAATGAACGTCTGTCGGATATTCAATATTATCGGGAACAATTGTAGAATCAACAATGAGAGTATTACCTCTTGTTTTGCCGTTTTTAGAAAGAAGCCTTTCAACTTCTTTTTCAATAATTTGGATACCTTCTTCGCCGATTTGTTTTCTAAAATAAGTCATAGTTGAATCATTGAGAACATTTTTTTTGTTAGCGAGAATTGGTGAGATATCGCACAAATATTGGAGATAGAGATTTTCTTTGAGTTGTTGAACAGCGATTTTATCGCTCCATTTGTAGAGATGTTTGGCAATGAGAATACCTACTTTAACTCTAGTTGAGATAGTTGGTCTACCATTGTTATGGCAATAGAAGCTTTTCAAACCGGAAAGGACTTTGTCCCAATCGAAGTTATCAGCGATTTTAGCGAGAAGATGGTTTTTATCGACTTCTATTTCCATCCAAAGTCCATCCTGAAAACTTCTTTGTAAATTTTCGCCGTTAAACATATTTTAAATCCTCCAAATAATCCATAAAACTGCAAGGTTCCTAAGATAATTATCTCAAAAACCTTGCAGTTTGTACATGTTTTTTTAAACCTTTTTTGATTATTACTCGAGTTTAGTACTTTGTTTTTCAGCTTAAACTAATTATAATATGAGGATGCGGAAAAATCCAAAAAATGACAGTTTTTGGAGATTTTTCAAGTCCTCTATTTTATTTTTCACTGCTTGCCGTTAACTGTTCAGTATTAATTCTGTTCAATGTTAAAGCGTTTGAAAGAGCTATACCGCCTTGTATTTGAGGGTGATTGACAACCTTGCCGTTAACGTAAAGAACCGTAGAACCGCCGCCGTCTAAGTTCATTGCGTTTACACATCCAATTGATTTCATAAAACTTGCGAGTTCAAATAGGGTCATTCCTATCGAACTTTTTTCGCGTCCATCCACAGTTACTATGATTAAATGATTATTTGCAGTGTAACCTACTGCTGTTCTTGGGTTTCTGCCACCTATTGAGCCCAGCTTTTGCTCTGTAACATCAACGTAGACATTGCTATTTTTGACCAAATACGGGCCGCCGCTGATAATGTGATTAACCTCTTTCCATTCAGGAGTGGTTAAAATTTCGAACTTTACATCTTTTTCATCAGCAAATTTATCTAAACTTTGAGCTGGCCCAACAACAACAAATCCATCTTCAGGAATTTCCAATGCTGAAGTGGAAACTGCAATAACCTTGTTATCCTTAACGGCTATTTGTTTCCCGTATTTTGGGCTTGGAGGTGCCATTTTACCCCATTCTGGCGTATAAACGATTATGTATGTGGATAACATTCTCGGTTGGTTAATATTGTCTATTTTTAATATTTTGTCGTGAGTTTTTAAACTCGCATTCAATTGAATTCGAGCCATATCATACCCATTATCAAAAATGCCCATAGCCACGCGGTTATAAATAGGCCCTGTGTACATCTTTTTGTTAATCATTAAAGTTCCGAGTGGAACACCTGTAGAAGGTTTGAAGAATGTACCGTTAATTGCGACAATTGAATTATTCTTTTTTGCGATTGTTGTAATTGTTGATTTTTTGCCTAGAGTTTCTGATGCCAGTGCCGGAGTCAATTGTAAATCGGGATTAATTTTGGAGTTCACTTCTATTACGTTAATCCGTATAGGACTGCCTTGAAAATATTTGGTTAGTTTAACATGCTTAACCCCTTTATCAACGTCGATAATGACTCCTGCTTTATACTTTCGCCTTATTTCTTGGTTGAAATTTTGAGTTTGTTCCTCAATGGAAAGTTCTTTTGGAATATTTTTCTCCAAAGTTGTACCGCTTAGAAGTGGAGAAATAATTGGGCTGTTTGCAATTATAAACTCCTTAGCCAAAATTGGCGGACCCTCAAAAATGTGTTGAGAAAATAACAGTCCGACAACAATCGAAATGTTTAAGGCATTCGCGATTGCTTTTGAAAAAATTTTAGGTTGCAAAAGTAGGGTATCCATGTCAGTCACCAAATTAAGTAGTAACCAGATACCTTTTTTTTAGGGAGTGGGGGTAGGGGGAGGGTTAAAAGGGGAAATGATTTTTTCGGTTTTTACTAATTTTTTCCTTTTTGCCTTTTACTTTTTCCTTTTCCGCAATACTTGAGGTAACACTCCGAAGATTTTTCGTAAACTATTATCTGAAATCTCCTACTATCATTGTAACATAAATTCATATTTCCTACAAGTGGCTGTATCCCTTTTATAGTAAGAATTTTACAAAACGAAATAGTGTAAAACCGACAATATAATGGAGTTTAGAGGATTGGCTTTTTCCGATATATTAATTTATTGTAATTCTTTGATTTAAAACGTGTTTAATGATATTATACTTTTATGAATAAGGAAGAAAAAATACTTGAATATTTGAATTTGCACATGAACCGTTTATGGACAGGTATAATAGTTTTGTCTGGAGGTCTTGTCGGTTTATCAATTACTTTTTCGTTTACTTTTTCTTTCACAAATATTATTAAATCAATTTTATTAATTTTGGGAGTATTTTTACTAATATCAATGTTAATAGGATTGTCAAATACAGGATCAGAAATTAAAGAAAGATTGAAATGAGGTTTATTATGAATGGTGTCGTTTTCGCACAAATTGCGGTAGCTATTTTAACAGTTATATTTGGAGTGTCGCTTATTTGGGGTGTACACCAAATTACAAGACCGTTTCCGAAAGAGGTGAAAAAATAAAATGAGGGAATTATGTTAAATTTAGTTGTAGAAATATTAGCTCTTGGTATTATTTGCGGCATGGGGATTTCTGTTTTTTGGGGATTTCACAAGGTTTTTGGCAGATATGCAATTGATAAAGAAAAAAAAGAATGCAAGAATTTAAATTAAAAAACAATATAACAGCTGTTTATAAGCAGAACAAAAATACGCCCAGAATAGGTTTGAGCTTTAATTTTTCAATAAATGAAGCCGAACAATTGCCGGGGATATATTGCCTGATGAGCAGATTACTGTTGCAAGGTACCAAAACGCGTACCTCTGAGCAGCTTGCAATGGAATTGGATGAAAATGCAATCGAGTTTTCTTGTGATATGAAACAGGATTATTTAAGGTTTCGCTTCGTTTGCCTTAACGAAGATTTCGCCCTTGCAACCGAGATTATGTCTGATGTTATCAAAAATTCTACGTTTGAGGAATTTGAGAAAGAAAAAGTAAAACTTCAGGGTGAAATAACTGCCGAACTCGATTCTGCAAAAACAAAAGCACTTGATAATTATTACAAAAATCTCTTTAAAGGACATTTTTACGGACATACTTACACAACGATTCTTGAAAATCTGGATAAAATAACAAAAGAAGATGTCATTCAAGCTTATGAGCAAATAGTTTCAACAGGCAAAAAGGTTTTGTCGATTGTCGGTGATATTGAGTTTGAAAGCGTACAAGCTTTATTAAACCAAAACTTAAGTGATATTGAAAATGATAATCAGAAAGAAAAAAATATTCAGACCCCAACCTTAAATGAGGCAAAAACTGTTGAAATAATAAAAAATGACGCACAACAAGCGCAAATTATTCAAGGATGGATTTTGCCTACGTTTGATTCGACGGATTATCCGGTTTTGGTTGTTTTAAATGTAATTTTAGGTTCTGCGGGTCTTTCTTCAAGATTATTTCTTGAATTGAGAGAGAAAAAAGGACTTGCTTATACTGTCAGAAGCTCTTATGAAACCAATGAAAAATGTGCAAATTTCAGTATCTACATCGCAACTGAGCCTAAAAATATTCAAATTTGTCTTGATGGGTTTAAAACAGAGTTGGAAAAATTAAAAGAACTTCCAGTTAGTGATGATGAACTTAGCAGTGCAAAAAACAATATAATCGGCAAACAGCAATTTGTGACGGAAACCAATGCTCAACAGGCAAACTTGCTTGCGTATTACGGGATAATGGGGCTTGGCTTCGATTTTCAAACTCAAGTTATTGCAAAGATTAAACAAGTTACTCCCGAACAAATCCAAGAATGTGCGAAGAAATATTTTGGTGGTGAGTGCGGAGAGCATTTTGTAATATCGGTGTTAAGACCAGAAGTTTAATTTTTCAGTCTATTGAATGGATTAATAAACCGATAATCGACAGTAACATTGCCCCAAAGAAAGCCGCCCAAAAGCCTGAGACATAAAATCCGCCGACTAATTTTGATGCGAGCCAAAACAATAAGCCGTTGATGACGAATGTAAACAGTCCAAGGGTTAAAAGATTTATTGGAAAGGTCAAAATTATCAAAATCGGTTTTATGAAGATATTGATTAAACCAATCACAATGCTTGCCCATAATGCGACGACAAAGCTTGAAACGCTAATCCCCGGAACAACCCAAGCTACAAAAAGCAATCCTAACGCAAAAAGTACCCATTGGGTTAAAAATTCTAACATATCAATTCTCCTTTTTACAATATATATACAGCACTTGGCTGAATATTTCATCACCCTTTAGCGTAACTAATCACCAGAAATCTTAACATATTGCAAATACGCCAAGAGGAGAAGCTGCCGTAAGGTGCGAGGAGTAAACAGGGAACGGTAAACGGTAAATGGTTTTGCTTGCTTTTTCCTTTTTTTCGGGGCTTATTGACGGTGCGGTTGAATCCGCACCATACTCACTACCCAAGAACGATTAAATACGACTAAATCGACATTAGTAACTAACCCGATAGAAGTTGAAACCATTTAACCGTTACATAAAAGATTAAATGCTACCTGACGCACCGCACATTGAGGCCGTAGTACTTGATGTTGTTGTACTGCCCCCCATCAGTAAAATACTGGAGCCATGCGCAATCTGTATTGTACTCAGTGGCGGACCAGTAGATAGCGGCACTATTGAGTCCACTGATGGTGGCTTTGTTTGTGTAGATTGTGTTTAGTTCATCTTTGGTAGGCAATCTCATGCCCTGATCAGAACATGATTTCTTTGCCCCTGCCCAATAGTTATTGGCACAATATGCATTCGCTGTAAGATTTGTATCCCAAGTTGTATCCGTGCAGGTGTTGATTGGAGTACGTGTTGTATCGCCTGCGGCTATGCATAAACCGCTTATTCGAACATCACATTCTGAGAGGGTCGCATTAATTGTTAATATATCCT
>CAISJE010000064.1 GCA_903885635.1 uncultured bacterium | reverse complement strand
CTCAGTCAAAAAGACGGCATGCATGTCAATGGTTTACGACATCAACTCCTTATCAGGTCCAAACAAAATGGGTAAGGATATTTTGACAATCAACGCCAATATTACTGCTTGTGATACACAGATTGGCGATTTATGTATCGCTGCTGGGGACACAACACCGACCTTACTAAATACATGTACTGATACAACTTGGGATGCAAATCTGACAAATAATGGTTATTGTGCCGGTAACTACTGGGCAGGAGCAAAGAAATCATGTTCAGATCAGGGTATGAAATTACCAGACCAAACTGAATTAAACATAATATATGATAATAGAGCTACCATCAGTGGACTTAACCTTGCCACTGGCTACTGGTCCGCTACTGAGCAATATCCAGGTGGCGCACGGCTCCAGTACTTTTATAATGGTGGGGGGCAGGACTGGAACTACAAGAAGTTCGGGTACGCTGTGCGGTGTGTCAGGTAATCTGGAGGAATGGAATATTAGAGGGATAGAGGTATGGCTTGTTGTTGTCGGGCTGGAAAGCCCGACCTACTTCAACGCTCTCGGGCTTATTGTCGGTGCGGTTAAATCCGCACCCTACTTGCTATTCACCCGTTCAACTTTTCAACCCTTTGCGTCATTGCGAGACATTCAGCGTCGAATGCGACAAAAAGTATCCACCGAAGCAATCTTTCCCGAACTTGATGGGGATTGCTTCGTACCCTCAATGGTTTTCTACCTAAAAAACCATTGTCTCGCAATGACGCATGGAGGCGAGGGAGTTCGTAGGGTGGGCTTCAGCCCACCGAAGCATAAAGCTTGGTAGTTACATTAAAAGCTTGAAAAATTTGAATGTTGTTAAGTACGATTAATGAATTGGTGGGCTGAAGCCCACCCTACTGACTATCCCTCGCCACTTGCGGGAGATGGAAAGTTTTCGATACGAGGAACGAGTGTCAGACAAAGGGAACCGCCGAAGAATGAGGCGAGTGACCCTGTCCTACGCAAGGGAAAAACAGGGTGAGGGGTGAAAACACCCATGCCTGTTGTGCCAAACCCCTCACTCAATTTGCTAATACTCGAGAATAACCTCTCTCGTATTGCAAATTTTCTCTCTCCCGCAAGGGGCGAGGTCAAAACGCTTGTTGTATCTGCTTTTTAGCTTGTAGTTCTAGCTAATATCCAATTATATTAACATTTCACGCACTTTTCGGAAGAACCCAAAAAAAGTAGGTTTGAAAAACTTTTCTTTTGGTGTATTATGTTTTAGAGAAGACTTATGAGGATTGAGCATGGAAACATTGAATAAGAACGAGGGTTTAATATCACAAATAATCGGACCGGTAATCGACGTTGAGTTTCAACAAGGCGAATTGCCCGAAATTTATAATGCATTAAAAATCACAAAAGATGACGGAAGTGTTGTTACTGTTGAAGTTCAGCAAATGTTGGGTTCAAACAAGGTTAGAACTGTTGCGATGTCTTCTACTGACGGGCTTAGACGCGGGATGAAGGTGGTTGATACACAAGATTCAATAAAAATCCCTGTCGGGAACGCTATTTTGGGAAGAATTTTAAACGTAATCGGCGAACCTGTTGATGAATTAGGACCTGTTGAAACTGAGGAATACTTGCCAATCCACAGAGATTCACCAAAATTGGTTGACCAAAATACAGATATAGAAATCCTTGAAACAGGGATTAAGGCGATTGACTTGTTGCAACCGTATCAAAAAGGCGGAAAAATCGGGCTTTTTGGTGGTGCGGGAGTTGGAAAAACAGTTTTGATTATGGAATTAATCCATAATATAGCACTTGAACACTCGGGCGTTTCTGTTTTTGGCGGTGTCGGAGAAAGAACTCGTGAGGGGAATGACCTTTGGAACGAGATGAAAGAATCCGAGGTACTTGATAAGGTTGCGCTTATTTACGGGCAAATGAACGAGCCACCGGGGGCGAGAATGAGAGTCGGACTTTCAGCTTTGACTGCGGCAGAATATTTCAGAGATTTTTCAAAACAAGACGTGTTGTTATTTATTGATAATATTTTCAGATTTACTCAGGCTGGTTCTGAGGTGTCTGCGCTTTTAGGTCGTATGCCTTCTGCGGTTGGGTATCAGCCGACTTTGGCGACAGAAATGGGCGAATTACAAGAAAGAATCACCTCAACAAAAGACGGTTCAATCACTTCTGTTCAGGCGATTTACGTTCCTGCGGACGATTTGACTGACCCTGCACCCGCTACAACATTCTCCCACCTTGATGCTTCAACTGTTCTTTCAAGACAGATTGCGTCTTTGGGGATTTATCCTGCAGTTGATCCGTTGGCTTCAAACTCTCGAGTGCTTGACCCGAATATTATCGGCGAAGAACATTACAGTGTAACACGACGTGTGCTTGAAGTACTTCAAAAATACAAAGAATTGCAAGATATTATCGCGATTTTGGGTATGGATGAATTGTCTGAAGAAGATAAAGAAACAGTTAACAGAGCAAGAAAAATCCAAAGATTTTTATCTCAACCGTTCTTTGTTGCTGAGAAATTCTCAGGGTTCAAAGGAAAATACGTTAAACTTGAAGATTCAATCAGAGGGTTTAAGGAAATTCTTGAAGGAAAGCACGACAGCTTGCCTGAACAAGCGTTTTATATGGTCGGAACGATAGAAGAAGCGATAGAGCAAGCTAAAGGGCTTAATTAGTGTCTGGGGGAAATGTGGATAAAAAGTTACATTTAAAAATAACGACCCATGAAAAAGTTGTTTTTGATGCGGATGTTGATGAAATTTATACAAAAGGCACACAAGGCGAGTTTGGGATTTTACCCAACCACATTCCTTTTATGTCGGCACTTGATGTTGGAGTTACAAAGGTTATAATTGATGGAAAACCCGAATATTTTACAACAATGGGCGGCGTTTTTCAGTTGAAGGATAACGAAGCTTTAATTTTGACCCAAACGGCAGAAAAAGGTGTGGAAATTGACATAGAACGTGCGGAAGAAGCAAAAAAACGTGCCGAAGAAAGATTGGAAAATGAGCCTGATACATCTGATGTCCAACGCGCAGAGGTAGCACTTTCAAGAGCACTTGCAAGATTAAAGGCGTCTAAGAGTTAGAGAAGTAGGGTAGGCTTCAGCCCACCAACAATTCTTTGATCTGGTGGGCTGAAGCCCACCCTACTTTGTTACAATAGCTCAAATGAGACTAACAGCATTTTATTCAAGTAGCCAATCAAGTGCATAAATCTGTTTTATCCCTTTGTGCGACGTCAATGGTTCAACATCCAACGTCAATAAATATTTAGGGTTATGATCCTTAATGCTGTCTAGCGGTTTCAATTCCCGTTCTAAAGTTTCTGGTTGCTGAACCGTTTGAGCGACTTGATAATACTCAACCTCACCGTTTTTTACGGCAACAAAATCAACTTCTAAAGTCCCGACTTTGCCGACATAAACCTCATACCCACGTCTTAAAAGTTCTAAATAAACAATATTTTCTAAAATTCGTCCCATATCAGCTTTTTTACTGCCAAGTAAAAAATATCTTAAACCGATGTCAATAATATAATATTTTTCATTCGTCTGTAAGTACTGTTTTCCCTTAACATCGTATCTGCCAGCCTTATACAAAATAAAAGAATCAGTTAAGGCCGATAAATAATTTTCGACCGTATGATTAGATATTTTTCTGCCTGCGGAGGTCAAAGCATCACTTATTTTTTTGATAGAAGTAATATTTCCAATATTGTCAAACATATATCTGACAACACTTTCAAGAACATTTACATCAGAAATATTTTTTCTTGCAACAACATCTTTTAAAATAACAGTATTGTAAATCCCATCTAAATATACCTTGATTTGTTCCTCGGATTCAAGTTCCAACGTGTATGGGAACGAGCTGTTTGTAAGATAATTCCTGTATTTCATAGGCAAATCCGTTTTTTCTACAAGTGCAGATAAGTATTCCTTAAATGATAAAGGCATCATTTCAATTTCAATATATCTGCCTGATAAAAGCGTAGCAAGTTCTCCTGATAAAAAATAAGCATTAGAGCCAGTTATATATAAATCAACATTTTCTTTTATATACAAGCCGTCAACCGCTTTTTGATAATCAACAACGTTTTGAATTTCGTCCAAAAATACATAATTTTTTTTGTTTGGAATCAGACATTTTTCTATATATTTGTATAAATTTTTATAATCTTTTAAATCTTCAAAATCAGGATTTTCAAAGTTTATTGAAATAATTTGATTTTTTTTAACTTGATTCTCTAATAAATAATCTTGAAAAATTTTCAGCAGAGTTGATTTTCCACATCTTCTGATGCCTGTAACAACTTTTATTAACTTTTTATCTTTAAAACTTTTAAGCTTTTCGAGATATTCATCACGTTTAATCATGCTAACCTCTTTAACTATTATTATTATAACTCGTTGCTGCAAAAAGTCAATACTTTTGGAAGTGTACTTCCAAAAGTATTCATAAATGGTATGTATTGGAAGTGTAGTTCCTCATTCAAGGTTGCGGTCAAATCCGCACCTACTCCTTTTCACCTCACTGCCATCGTTCGTAAGAGCCGACTAGCCTGTAGTACAAGGTTTTGCTTTGAACTTCTTTGAGTACCTTGATAATTTTTTCATCAGAAACATGCCCGTCAAAATCAGCAAAGAAAGTGTATTCTCCGAATTTTGTCTTAGACGGTCGGGAATCAATATAAGACAAATTTATTTCATAATCATGGAAAATTTGTAAAATTTCAAGCAACGCTCCGGGTCGATTTTCGGTCGAAAACGCCAAACTTGTGTTGTCGTTTTGCGTTTTTGGAGTATCAAAATCTCCTATGAGCGCAAATCTTGTTTTGTTGTCAGGATCATCATTAATATTATCTTTCAGTATGTTCAAATTATAAATCTCAGCGGTTTTTCGACTTCCGATTGCAGCATACGTCAAATTATAATTCTGCAAGCTTTTTGCTGCTTCTGCCGTACTGGCAACTTGAATTATATTGATATGATGTGACATTTCGTTATGGATAAAATTCTGACATTGCGCAAGCGCCTGAGGATGAGAAATTATGTTGGCAATACTGTAAAACTCCGTCGTTCTTGACAAAAGACAGTGCTTAATCGGCATAACAAACTCCGATAAAATTTTTATTGCAGGATTATTAGTTCTGATAAGATTATCAATGGTTTCTCTTACAGTCCCCTCAATAGAGTTTTCAACAGGCAAAACAGCGATGCTATTGGGTGTGGTATCAACAAAATTCAAAGCCTGTTTTATCGTTGGCATTGGTTTTAACTCGACGTTCAATCCATATTTTTCGCAAAAAATATCCTTTGCCATTTCAGTGTAGGACCCTCCGGGTCCTAAATATGCAATTGTTTGAACCGAGTTTAAAAAAGTCATTTGCGAAAGCTCCTTGTTCCTGATAATATTGTTATTATTATCTTACAAGAAGGTTAAAGTTATGGCAAGTATTAAATTTGGAACAGACGGATGGCGCGCGGTTGTCGGTGAGGATTTTACGTCTGAAAACGTAGCAATTGTTACAAACGCGATTGGCACATACGTTTTTGAAGAATTCGGAATTGATAAAAAAATTCTTATCGGGTACGACCCAAGAAATATGGCAAAAGAATTTGCTTCACAATGCGCAAATTTGCTTGCTCAAAGCGGATTTAAGGTGTTAATCAGTGAAATAGTCGTTCCGACACCTGTTTTAGCTTATAACGCACAATTATTAAACGCATGCGCAATTATGTTCACGGCTTCACACAATCCACCAAAATATTTGGGGATGAAATTTATCCCTGACTACGCGGGACCCGCAACGAGCGAAATAACAGATGAAATCGTTGCAAATTTTGGGCAAAGCGTTTCTAAAGGCATTGGAAAAGTAGAAGAATTTAACTTTAAAACGAATTATTTTGAACATTTAAAAACCTTAATTGATTTTGAAAAGATTAAAACTCTCAAAACCAATATAATTTTTGACGGACTTTATTCGGCTGCAATCGGATATTTTGACAAATTCTTGGATGAATTTTCAATTCCTTATAAATCGCTTCGCATGGAGTTTGACCCAAACTTTGGCGGAGGCATGCCAGAACCCAAGCCAAAATATTTACGAGAATTGATAGAGAAAGTTAAATCCGAAAAAAATTCAATCGGGCTTTCAAATGACGGCGACGGCGACAGATTTGGGATAATAAACGAAAATGGGGAGTGGGTTTCACCTAATGAAATTATTTCCATCCTGCTTTTGTACCTGAAAAACGATAGAAAAATGCAAGGAGAACTTGTCAAAACCGTCGGCGCGAGCCTGCTTTTGGATAAGGTTGCCGACAAAATAGGCGTTGAAGTAATTGAAACGGCAGTCGGTTTCAAGCACGTGGGCGAAGCTATGAGAATGTTTAACCCAATAATCGGCGGCGAAGAATCAGGCGGACTTAGTATTCAAGGACACATCCCCGAAAAAGACGGAATTTTAGCTAATTTACTGATTCTTGAGGCTATGGCGAGTAAAAATAAATCGCTTGTTGAACTACAAAAAGAGCTTTATGATTTGGTCGGGGCGAAATTTTTTAACGAACGTGTCGATTTGAAGCTTGAGAGTTGTGAACAGATAAAAATTTCGCTTGAAAAAGCAAAAAATTTGAAAAATGTAGACGGATTTAAGGTTATAAAGACCGACCTTAAAGACGGTGTCAAGCTTTATCTTGAAGACAATTCAAGCTGGATTTTAGTTCGCCCGAGCGGAACCGAACCCCTTTTAAGGATTTATTTCGAAAGCGACAGCTTGGAAAAGATTGAGAGATTGCGGTTAGTTTTGGTTGAAAGATTTAGGGTTATGAGGTGAATAGGTGAACAGTTTTGTGGTTCTTGGTTGCTTTTTCCTTTTGGCTTCGTTACCTCTAGGCTTGTTGTCGGTGGGTTAGGGAACCCACCCTACTTTAAAGTCCTTGGGCTTGTTGCCTTCTGTTCACTCACCTCTCACCATTCACCCCTCACCCGTTACTCGTTCCCCAAAGCCGATTGCAATGCCTTTTCAAGCACTTTAATTTTTTCTTCCAAAACACTCACCTTAGAAGTATCTTCACCGGATTGAACAGAAATTTTTTCCAACTTTCTTTGATATTCTTTTAATTTTGCCTGAATCTGAGAATAAAACGCCGCCGCCCAGAAAATCCCTGCAAGTATGCCCGCAATAAAAGCCATTAATATTACCTGAACCAAATTAGCATGATAAATTGTTGCGCCGGCGTTCTTTGTTGCACCAAAAACGGTAAAATCAATCATCGTTTGAGTGTTCAAAGAAGCCAAAAAAATTACAGTAACCATTACCAATATTGACACAATATTAAAAGTTATTCTCATATAATATCTCCTATTTCTGATTCTCTAAATAAACTAAGACCCTTTTAATTTTTTCGTCAGGTTCAATTTCAAGTTCAATTATATCACCTGAAAATGGTTTTGTAAATATTAATTTATAAGATTGAAGTACTTGTTCTTGAGTTTTTACTTTAAAAATTCCCCCCCCGTAAAGTGAATCATTTAAAATGGGATGTTTTAAATAACTTAAATGTACCCTGATTTGATGTGTACGACCAGTTTTTAAATCAAGTTCCAAACAAGTCGCGTTTTTAAACCGCTTCAATACCCTAAACTCTGTTATGCTCTCTTTTGAACCCTCAACTACTGCCATTTTAGGTTGCTTGGGATGTCTGCCTATCGGCAGATTGATTGTACCAAAATCATCTTTTATAAACCCTTTTACAATCGCCAAATATTTTTTTGTAGCAGTTCTTTCTTTAAGCTGATTAGCCAAAAACTCGTGCGCTTCATTGTTTTTAGCAACCATCAAAAGCCCCGAAGTATTTCTATCAAGCCTATGTAAAATCCCACGTCTTAAATATCCGTTAATATCTGATAAATTTTCCCCATACTTATACAAAAGCGCATTAACCAAAGTATTCTCACGCTCAACTGTCGTTGGATGAGTCAACATACCCGATGGTTTATTTATTACAAGCATGTTTTCATCCTCGTAAATGATATCAAGCGCAATGTTTTGGGGGCTGAGAATATCCTCTTTGGCTTCACTTAATTCAATTTCAACCCTATCTCCCAATTTAAGCTTATACGCAGATTTTTTTACCTGTCCGTTTACAAAAACATTTTCATTTTTAATCTCATCTTGTATTTTTGCACGTGAAATATCTGTAAATAAATCCGATAAATAATTATCAAGTCTTACATTTTCGTCATTTTCATCCGGTATAAAACAATATTTTTTCATAAATTTTTCATCGGTTTCTTTGTTAATAAAAGCAAAATTATTATACCAACAACGCCAATATTTATAAAGATATCTGAAATATTAAAAATTGGAAAATTTACAAATGCCAAATCAAAAAAATCTCTTACATACCCGAAAAAAAGTCTTTCGTACAAATTTCCCAAAATCCCTGCAGTTAAAAACGACAAAAAGAAAATTTCTTTCATATAAATTGATTCTGCATATTTAATTACATAATAAAATAGTCCCAAAAGTGCAATTATAGAGATAAATATCAAAAAATTGGTTGAATTTTGCAATATACTGAACGCCGCACCTGTGTTTTCAACGTAAATCATGTTAAGCAGAGAATTTGAAAAATGCCAACCTTGGGCAAGTTTGTGAGAAAACAAATTTGAAAAGTAAAAGTCAAAACATGTAAATAAAAAAAATATTACAAAAAAATATAAAAATTTACTCAGCTTTCTCATTTTTCGCAACCTTTATAAAATCATTTTTAGGAATAACATTTACTCTAGACATAACAAACCCCAGTCCGGTCACGTAAATTTTAATCTCCGTTCCGTTATTAATTTCCGCTTTAGTTATACCAAAAGAAGCTATGGTATACTCATTTATGTTTTTGTCATTAGAAACAAAAACCCTTTCCAAAAGACCCCCTTCCGGTAATTTTCTAAAAATTTCTTCCGCAACAGCTTGAGGAAAAGTTATATTTTCTCTCCCAATTGAGGCTATTACAATACTGTCTTTTGGCACTTCTATGTTCAAAGATGAAGTGTATTGTGTATTTGCAGGTATTTGGCAAGGCGCAGTTAAATCAATTTGAATACTTTTTGCAACACCATATCTCAAAAATGTTTTTTCAAAAATTATATGATCAGAAGTTATCAGCCATTCATTATTAATTTTCTCCAGATAATACACGCCGTTGGAAATGCTTTCTAAAAGCCCTTTTTCATTAACCACACCGGATTTTGAGTTAGTTGTTGCCTCAGCACTTTCACTTACCTGTGCAACTGCCATATTACCGTTTATTTCAATATTTTTAATCCCCATTTTATATTCGATATCAGGATAACTGGCCCAAGTTTTTTTAATCAAATCGAGATAAAGGTCTTTATTTAACCCATCAGCATTTATAAATTTTTCCGAATATAAAGACTTCAATTTTTCAAAATTATAACCATTTGCATACTTCTGATGCGAATACAAAGTTCTTTTAACCTCCTCACAAGAATTTACGGAGCTTATTTGAGGTTTTTCAAAAAACCCCTTTTGGGTTAAAAGCGCTATATTATTTATTTCCTCAGCATAACTTTGAGGACAAAAAATCAAAACAACGGTTAATATTAAAAGTATTTTTTTCATAAAACCTCAATTATTATCTTTGTATATGAACCAGAGAGCCATATCAGCCAAAACCAGCAAGCCGTTTAGAATGTATAACCAAATTACGTAATCGTAATTATATGTTAATTTGTGTATTACACCGAAAATATATCCGAGAAGTACCAAAAATAAAAATAAAAAACTTTTGCCCTTGACCGATTTTGTTGTATAAGTTTTTATAAGTGCAATCGGCCAACTTACTCCAAAGCAAATTAGCATTAAAATCTCGTAGTAACTAAAATTCGGGTTATTGAATAAATGGAACATTCTTTATCTTTCTTAAGAGACTTATTCATCAATCTCTAGGCAAAATTATACCCCAAATATTACTATTAATTAATAGTGTAAAAAGACTAAATTTCTACCGAGTGATTATTTCACTTTGATACGCCCAAGCAGAATGATTGTGAATACTTTCAAACGCTTCACATTCGACTTCAAATGAATCGATAATTGTGTTTTCTCTTAAATTTAAAACCACATCCCGTAAAAGATCTTCGACAAATTTAGGGTTTTTATAAGCTTTTTCTGTCACAAATTTTTCATCGGGTCTTTTCAAAAGCGGATAAATTTCGCATGAACCGCATTTTTCAATTATTTTTATTAAATCCTCTATCCAAATATGATTATTTTCATTATAAGAAATTTTGACAGAAACAATCGTCCTTTGATTATGTGCGCCATATTCCGAAATTTCTTTTGAACAAGGACAAAGAGTTGTAACAGGAACCTTTACACCCAAAATGAATTTGTATTCCTCATTGTCCTTACCCGGATTTGAAAGCTCGCCCTCAAAAGAACAGTCATAACTCATCGGTGAAGAAAGTCTTGTTACAGGTGATTTTTTGTCAATAAAATATTTAAATTTAAATTCCAATTCACCGCTTTTAGCATTCAATTTTTTTATTATTGTAGCCAAACATCCCTTGATATCGACTCCCAAAAGATTTTTGTTTTTCCACTCGCTCAAAACCTCGACAAATCTGGACATATGCGTCCCCTTATAATGTTTAGGCAGAAAAACATTAGCTCTTACTTTTGCGTTTACAACTTGATTGGAATCATTTTTTCTTTGAATTGTCAACGGAAGTTCAACATGTTTTATTCCAACTTTTTGAATATCTATCCCGCGATTATCTTGTAAATTTTGTGTGTCTTTAAGATTAGTCATCATTTTTCTAATTTTAAATCCGTATTTTCAAAACTTTTTTCTTCAAGAGCAAGCAGTAACTTTAAAGCAGCCTTTCTTTGAATGTTTTTAGGCGCAACCCTTAAAAGTTCTATTGCTTTCATTACAACAGGGTCCTTGTCGTACCAACGGGAGCCTTTGCCCTCGTATTTACTCATAAGTTCATAAACATGTTCTATAACATCCCCTGCGACTTGTTCTTGCAGCTGCAACATAAATTCAGCCGCAGAATTTTTTGTATCATCACATGATAATTGTAACAGCTCTAATGCCTCTTTTAAAATAGGATCTTTATCGTACCAACGTCTTTGTGCCATAATTACCTCATGTTTTCATTAACAATTTTATTTTATCATAAAAATTTTATGTTAAAATAAAAAACAAAAGACTGATGTAAAGAGGCAAAACATGAAAATAATAGTTATCAACGGTCCCAATTTAAATATGCTTGGAATCAGAGAGCCTGAAAAATACGGTTCCACAACCCTTATGGAGATAGAAAAAGAACTTTACGCTTACTCTTTTGAACTGGGAATTGATATTGAGACATTTCAAAGTAATTCAGAAGGTGCGATTATTGACAAAATCCAACAAGCTCTAAATAATGTTGACGGAATTTTAATCAACCCCGGAGGGTACACCCACACAAGTATTGCGATAAGAGATGCCATTTCTTCAGTCAATCTGCCATGTGTGGAGGTTCATATGACAAATATCCACGCCAGAGAAGAATTTAGACAAAAATCCCTCCTTGCACCTGTTTGCATCGGTCAAATAACAGGATTTGGAAAAAATAGCTATAAACTGGGGCTAAAAGCATTAAGTGAATATGTAAAAGGTTAACTATAAAATACAGGAATCATGCAAAGCTTGAAAAGAATTGTTAATAAGGCACTTTAGGCAAGTGGTATCTTCTAAATAGGCATGGATATTGACTTTATTTTTTACAAAAAATTACAATTCGGCGTCGTATTTTGTCCTCCCCTTGAGGG